>JAGCMR010000356.1 GCA_017646305.1 Spirochaetaceae bacterium | reverse complement strand
GAGTATTTTAATCATATTTAGAGGTGTGCCATGAATATTATCAAGCGGAACGGCGAAGAAGTTCCTTTTGACATAAAAAAGATTGTGGTGGCTATTTCTAAGGCCAATCAAGAGGTACCTTTGAAGGAGCAGCTCTCTTTTGAAACAGTGGAAAAGCTGGCAGAAAATGTTGCTCAGGCTTGCTATCAAAGTCACACCGCCATGAATGTAGAAGCTATTCAGGATTTAGTTGAAGAAGAAATTATGAAGGCTGGTGGTTTTTCTATTGCAAAAAAATACATCACCTATCGTTATCAGCATGAGCTGATGCGAAAGGCCAACTCCACAGATCGCCAGATTCTTTCCCTGCTGGAATGTTCCAACGAAGAAGTGAAGCAGGAAAATTCCAACAAGAATTCCACTGTGGTAAGTGTTCAGCGTGATTATATGGCTGGAGAGGTAAGCAAGGATATTACCAAGCGCTTTTTGCTGGATGAAGATATTGTAAAGGCCCATCAAGAAGGAATTATTCATTTTCACGACTCCGATTATTTTGCCCAGCACATGCACAACTGTGATTTGGTGAATCTGGAAGATATGCTGCAAAACGGTACCGTTATCAGCGGAACCTATATTGATACGCCACGTTCCTTTTCCACAGCATGTAATATTGCCACACAAATTATTGCTCAAGTTGCCAGCTGTCAGTACGGTGGCCAGAGTATTTCTCTTACTCATCTTGCTCCCTTTGTAGATGTAAGCCGCAAGCGAATTGCTCGTGATGTGACAGAATCTGCAAAGGAATTAGGAATTTCTTATACCCAAGAACAGTTTGACTATCTGGTGAACCGTCGCCTGCAAGAAGAAATCCAGCGTGGTGTTCAAACCATCCAGTATCAGGTGGTAACTCTCATGACCACCAATGGCCAATCTCCCTTTGTGTCCGTATTCATGTACCTGAACGAAGCCCGCAATGAACAGGAAAAGTCCGACCTTGCTATGATTATCGAGGAGGTTTTGCGTCAGCGGTATCAGGGTGTAAAGAATGAAAGTGGCCACTGGGTAACTCCCGCCTTTCCAAAGCTGATTTATGTTCTAGAGCCAGACAATATTGAAGAAGGCAGCCCCTACTATTATCTCACTGAATTAGCTGCCAAGTGTACCGCTCGTCGGATGGTACCTGATTATATTTCAGAAAAGAAGATGCTGGAGCTCAAGGATGGCTGCTGTTATCCCTGTATGGGCTGCCGCTCCTTCTTAACGGTATATCGTGATGAGGCGGGAAAACCAAAGTTCTACGGTCGGTTTAACCAAGGAGTTGTTACCTTGAATTTGGTGGATGTGGCCTGTTCTGCTGATGGCAATATGGAAGCCTTTTGGCAGATTCTTAATGAACGGCTGGAATTATGCCGTCGTGCATTAATGGCCCGTCACAATCGGCTTAAAGGCACCCTTTCTGATGCCGCTCCTATTTTGTGGCAAAATGGTGCTTTGGCTCGTCTTAAAAAGGGAGAACCCATCGACAAGCTTTTGTACAATAATTATTCTACCATTTCTTTGGGATACGCTGGCCTTACGGAAACTGTTCGTCGCATGACTGGTAAGCCCCACACTGACCCAGAAGCCACCCCCTTTGCCTTGGGAATTCTCTCCCACCTGAACGACGCCTGCAACAAGTGGCGCTCAGAAACCACTATTGCCTTCTCCCTTTACGGAACACCGCTGGAAAGTACCACCTATAAATTTGCCAAGTGCCTCAAGCAGCGGTTCGGTATTATTCCTGGTGTTACGGATAATAATTACATCACCAATAGATATCACGTCCATGTAACAGAGCCAATTGATGCCTTTAGTAAGCTTACCTTTGAGTCTCAATTCCAAGAACTTTC
>JAGCMR010000355.1 GCA_017646305.1 Spirochaetaceae bacterium | reverse complement strand
TTCAAATCTCCTCGTTAATTAACTTTGTTTTTCCCGGATTGCGGCGGCAATGGCGGCAATTACGGCTCCATCCTGTCCAGTTGGGGCAGGAGCGGCAGATGGTTTCTGTGGCTCAACAGCTTCCTGATCCAGTTTCAGTGCGTGTAAAACCTTGTGAGACAAGGTCATACATACAATAAGAATAATCAGGAAGGCAAAAACAACACCCATTCCCAACAAGGTCAAGAAGAGACTCTGCTGGAGCATTTTAATTATTGTCATACGTCCTCCATATAAAATAATGTATAACGATTTCTGAGAGACAGTATAGTAGAATACAAGAATTTTTTCAAGTCGAGATAAATTTATCGTTTAAATCTAATATATCAGAGAGCTTTGAAAATCTAAAAAAATTACAGTTTTAAAACAGGTCCGCCGTACCATACAGCTTTCCAGGAACGAGACGACCTTCATCTAGTGCTGCCTTGAGGCGGACAATAGCTTGAACAGCACCGCTGGCAAAGCCTTCCCGAGAACGAGCACGATGAGTAAGCTCAATAGTATCTGCAGGAGAATCAAAGAAAACAGTATGGGTACCAGGAACGGAACCAGAACGAGTACTGGAAACGTGGAGCTGGTGGGCTTGTGGTTTTTCGTGAAAGGCATCCATGATCATTTCTGTTTTTGTATTATTTGCATTCATAATGCGACGGGCAATTTCCAAGGCGGTACCAGAAGGACTATCTGCCTTACGAATATGATGTGCCTCCCAGGTTGCCACATCATATTCGCTGTAATCTTTTAGCAGACGAGCTGCTTCTTCTACAATACGATAGAACATATTTACACCAACTGAAAAGTTGGCAGATCGCATTAGGGTTCCACCACACTGAGCAGCAAGGTCAGCAACTTCTGCTTCCTGGTCAATCCAACCAGTGGTTCCCACCACCAAAGGAATTCCTGTAGGTAAAAGACAGCGAATATTAGCCATAACAGCAGAGGGGTGACTGAATTCAATGATTCCTTCAGCCCCACTTTCCTTGATGGCTGTAGCGAGGCTGGCGGAATCACCAGCAGTAAAGGTGAAGGAGGCATCCTTGGCCATGGGATCGGCAGTAATTACCACCTGATGTCCAGCAGCCTCAGCACAAGAATGAATCATGTGACCCATTTGACCGTATCCTACAATTGCAATCTTCATTTTTGCCTCCTTTTATCCACTTTTAACCAGGGAAATATGCTTCGTGAAGGGTTTGTACCACCAAATCTGCTTCTGAATCATCGCAAATCATGCTGATATTTACCTTGGAAGCCCCCTTACTAATCATCTGAACGTTAATGTTTTTCTTTACCAAAGCGGCAAAACCATCAGCCAAAATAGAGGTTGCCTTGTCAGCATCACAAATAACAGTAACGATGGACTTGTTTCTCTTGCATTCTGTAGTTGCTAAGCCCTGCATATCTGCCAGAAGACCACTAATATCACCCTTGTTGTTGATGGTAAGGGAGATAGAAACTTCACTGGTGGCAATAACGTCA
>JAGCMR010000046.1 GCA_017646305.1 Spirochaetaceae bacterium | reverse complement strand
TCCCAATTTAATCGTTGCAGATCTTGGTACTCGTTGGACTAAGGCTTCTGGTGCCACTGCCTTCCGTTTTAACTGGCAAAAGCAAAGTGATTACAAGGATTTTGACTATGACATGGTATCCTGGCCACCTGCTGGATACTTCCCAGCAAAAACAGCCCTCTTTGATAGCGGTGTAGATAAAAGTCGCTGGAGCATTTATTTTGATGATAATAAATATGGACTTCAGACAACAGCTGGAGAAGACGGAAAGAAGACCAATGTCATTGTTACAAAAACAGTTAATGGAGAAGTTGTAAAAGTATGGGATTTTGCAAAAATTGCTTCTAATGTAGAAGCTTTTAAAAACAAAAAGTATACCCTCACAGAAGGGGAACCTTGGTGTAGCATAGCCTACGGAAAGACCACTATTTTCTATTTGGCATCTATAAAAGATGGTAAGGAATCTCAAGAACAATATGTAGATGGCAGTGTATACACCGTACAATTTGAAAACCTTATAGACAAAGTAAATGGTGGATTCACAAGTCTTGAATACGATGTAGAATTCTTTGACATGTCCAAGGTACAATAAAAAAATTGTATCAGAAAATCCCCTTAAAGAAATTTAAGGGGATTTTTTCCTTCAAAAAAAACCGTCCCCCCAGTAACACTGAGAAGACGGCCAAGGAGGTAGTTATGACAATTCCAACAAGGAAAATTGTACTAATGATAAAAAAACAATCTACAAATTATTGAAAATAGCTTGTATCAAGTATTACAAGCTTCCAATATAATCCGCTAGAAAGCAGCAGGAATTAAATCAATACCAGCAGTTTCTTCAAAGCCAAAGAGCAAGTTCATATTTTGAACCGCCTGACCAGAAGCTCCCTTTACCATGTTGTCCAGTACAGACACCACTTGGAGCATTCTTCCGCCATCCACCACATACACCTGCATATCACAATAATTTGAATACCGTACGTTTCTTGTGGTAGGATTCTTTCCTGCATCCAGTACCCGTACAAAGGGCTCTTTTTCGTAAAACTCCTTGTACAGCTGACGTACCTGCTCCACAGAAAGCTTTCCTACAAACTCTGGTGCCAAGGGAGCATAAATTGTGGAGATGATGCCACGGCTCATGGGCAAAAGATGGGGTGTAAATACAATGCCACAATCCTTTCCTGCAGCAATGGAACAATTCCGCTTTATTTCTGGCTGGTGACGATGGCCACCCACGCCATAAGCCATTACAGATTCACCACACTCGCAAAACTGGTTTGTCATGGAGGGATTACGACCAGCTCCTGTTACACCGCTTTTACTATCTACAATAATAGTGTCGGTAGCCACCAGCCCCTTCTTCAAAGCTGGTAAAAGAGCCAAGGTAGCAGAGGTTACATAGCAGCCAGGATTTCCGATAATGCGGGCAGAACGAATCTTTTCTCGATACATTTCTGGCAAGCCGTATACTGATTCAGCATGAACAGCAGGAAAATCCCAATCCTTCTTGTACCATTCCTTAAAGGTGGCCTCATCCTCATCAAAACGGAAGTCTGCAGACAAGTCAATGAGCTTTTTACCAGTACGGATACATTCATCAGCATGTTTTTCAGCCACACCATGGGGCAAGGCGGTAAACACCACGTCAGAGGCGGCCACCACTTCTTCTGCTGTAGTCAGTAAACCAGTAGTTTTACCGCAAATCTTTCCATCAGAAGAATCACAAAGACCAAAAAGATT
>JAGCMR010000045.1 GCA_017646305.1 Spirochaetaceae bacterium | reverse complement strand
TGATTCAAGGTATTAGCGAACAGGAACCCCCTGAGTAGCTAAAGCTTTCTTAATACTTCCCACAGTGTACTCTCCTGAATGCACCATAGAAGCAATTAATGCAGCATCAGCCTGACCTTCCTTCAGTACCTGGGTTAAATGTTCAGGAATACCACCACCACCAGAGGCCACCACTGGCACTGGCACTGCTTGACTAATCATGCGGGTCAGCTCAATTTCATAGCCTGCCTTAGTGCCGTCTGCATCGATGGAATTCAGAACGATTTCTCCTGCTCCCAGCTCCACTGCCTGCAAGGCCCATTCACGAGCATCAAGCTCTGTGGCTGTCCGCCCACCGTTTATATACACACGATAACCACTAGGCATGGAGCTATCCTTCAAGGCATCCATTCCCAGCACAATACACTGATTGCCAAAAACTCGAGCTCCCTGGCGAATCAAGTCGGGATTCTTTACCGCCTGAGAATTGAGACTTACCTTTTCTGCTCCCGCCAAAATGGTGGAACGAATATCCTCCAAAGAACCGATTCCTCCACCAACACAGAAGGGAATAAAAACCTGGGAGGCAACACGGCTAATTAAATCAAGGATGGGACCACGTCCGTCGGCAGAGGCCATAATGTCGTAAAACACCAGCTCATCCACACCTTGGCGGTAATATTCAGCAGCCATTTCCACTGGATCCCCAATATCCACGTTTCCTTTAAACTTAATTCCCTTGGTGGTACGACCTTCTTTTACGTCAAGACAAACTACAATTCGTTTTTTCAACATAGTTATTGCACCTCCCCACCACAACAAAAGTTTTTCAACAGACGCAGTCCTGGCTCCCCAGATTTTTCTGGATGGAATTGTACTGCTACCAAGCTCCCCTTTCCCACTGCAGCAGGAACTGCAACGCCATAATCGGCAGTGGCTAAAATCACCGACTCATCTGCTGGCTGAATAACATAGGAATGAACAAAGTAAAAGGATTGATTTTCATCGATTCCAGTAAAAAGCTCGTGGTTCTTACAATGGCTCAAGTTGTTCCAGCCCATGTGAGGCACCTTCAAGGGAAAATCCTTTTGAATAGAAGAAAAATGCTTAATTGTTCCAGGAATAAGACCCAAACAGGCTGTATTCCCTTCTTCTGAAAAATCAAAGATAATCTGGGAACCTAAGCAGATTCCTAGCACAGGAATATTTTCAGAAACCTTGTCCTTCAAAAAGGAGTCAAAGCCAGATTTCTTCAACTGCTCCATGGCATATTGGGCATCTCCCACTCCGGGAAAAATCAATTTACGAGCCTTACCTAATCCTTCAGGACTGGTAGCCCGAACATACTCACAACCAAGAGCATCCAGCGCTCGCTCAACACTCTTTACATTACCTGCATTGTAGTCGATGATTCCTATCATGGTTGTATTTTACCGCAAAAATCTGACTCTGTGAATATAAAACTTTAACTATTCTTTAGTACTTGCATTATGAATCAAATATACTATACTATAGACTCGTGGAAATGGCAGAAAATATACAGCAAGAAGATT
>JAGCMR010000354.1 GCA_017646305.1 Spirochaetaceae bacterium | reverse complement strand
TTCCCAACCCGATCATTAACTGAGCCGTCTCCAACTTATTCTGGTAGGCTCCACGTTCCAGCCCTTGCTCCAGCCCAATGGAAATACCTTCTTCCCTGCCAGTATGTAAACCTTCTTCATAACCATCACGGCGACATTCCATCATGCGGGAAGTGTAGGTAAGATACATGTTTCGTTCCTCCTTTTCTTGCTTCATACGAGCAATGGATTCATCTAGCTCTTTGGTGAAGGCTGTTTGTGCAACTTTACCTTTGATATAATCATAAAATAAGCGTAAATCTAGGTCAAGGTTGCTGAGGTCTTTGGCGGTGGTGTTCAGGAAAAGCTTTTCTGTACCGTCCCCTAAGGGAATTGGTTTATCATAATTGATGCAGTAGTTCTGGAAGGTATAAAATGGTTTCCCCTTGTGGAATGGGTCGAATGTACAGATAAAGATAACGTAATTTTGTTTTAAGTCGCTATATTCAGAGCCTTTTGGTGTGGTGTCAATGTCAGCAGCTGCTTGGTAATAGCGGGCTCTGCGTGGCAGGTCTCCGTGGTTAGAAGCCTGCATCTCAACATTAATGACTTTGTTTTCATCCTTGAGATACACATCCATGATAATTCCCTTGGCGTTGGGATCAATTTGGATGGCATGGTGGCTGGTGAGAAACTTGATTCTGCCCACCTTTACTTTCAGAATCATCTCTAGCAAGGTACGACAGAGTTTCTTGTTTCGCATAACTCGGGTAAAGATAAAATCGTCGGTAATGTCTAGGTCTTCCCATGGTTTGAATTTTGTGGTGGTTTGGTTCTCCATGCAATCTCCGTGAAAAAGTGTTTCATATAAATTATATGCTTGGAAGTGAAAAAAACTGCGTGTTTTGGTGGAACGTGGGAGTTTTTGTAAAAGTTTTCTTGGATGGGGCCTTGTCCGAATCAGTGTGGCAAAAAATCGCTCCCCATCGATTCAGCAGTATAGCCGATGAAGGAAAGAGCTGGGGCAACAGGGAGGTCTCCTGAGCAGCCGAACTGTGAGCGTAGCGAAGTGCGAGGCTGATTAGGGTTTCCCTGTTGCCTCTTTCACTTTCAATTTACCTATGCTATACTGCCCCCATGGTACGAAAAAAATCAATCCAAGTGAGAAAGTCCTTGTTTTTGTTGGTATCCCTCTGTTTGTTCCTTTCTTGTAGCGGAAAGGAGGGAGAAAGTAAGACAAAACAAACTGCTGAATCCTCCGCTCCCAGTCAGGAGGAAATTCAGAGAAATCTTCAGCAACAGCAGGAATTGCAAAGACAGCAGGCACAACAGGCTGCAATCCAGAAATTTATCCAGAGCCTTGACCCAGTGCAACGGTACAGCCAGCTTTTTCTCGTTAATTTAGAAGGAAATAAAGAGTTTTATCCTGTGGAATCTTTACAATGGGGAGAATTGCCACAGCAAGAGCTTATTCCTGGTGGCTATCTTTTCTTTTCATATAACATAGCCAATAGTCCTCAACAAGTGGCTGCTTTTACAAGCTCCATCCAAAGATGGTGTCAGCAGCGAGGAATCCTTCCGCCCCTGCTTACCCTTGACCAAGAAGGTGGTCTAGTAAATCGCTTGCGGGGAGTGACCTCCTCTTTACCCTCTGCCCAAACTGTGGCTACAACCATGACAGATTCTCAAGCTCAGCAATTATATGCACTGCAGGCAGCCCAAATGAAGCTTTTGGGATTCCATCTAAACCTTGCTCCCGTAGCAGAGGCCACCAGTTCCCATAACCAAGCCTTTTTGGATACCCGAAGCTATGGCCCTCTGCCTCAGATGGAGGACTATGCCCGTGCCGCTATAGCTGGATTCCAGGAAGGGGGAATTGGTGCTGTGGCCAAACATTTTCC
>JAGCMR010000353.1 GCA_017646305.1 Spirochaetaceae bacterium | reverse complement strand
TATCTATACAAAAAATTGCGTGGAAGGGGCTTGTGCAGAGTTTGGT
Organism: Spirochaetaceae bacterium; assembly: GCA_017646305.1. The sequence goes on along the minus strand of JAGCMR010000353.1, from coordinate 6,275 downwards.
AAGAGGGGGTGTTGTGGGCTACAGGTGATTTGAAGAAAAACTCCTGAAGATACAATGATTTTCAGGAGTTTTCAAAGTACTAAAAAATTTAGTGGAATTTATTTTCCAGTAAGATAGCCTACTACACCTACAACCCAACCTGCAAGCACCACATAGAATCCCATGTATGCATGCTTTAGGAATCCCTTTGCAATGGTCTTGTAAATAACATTGTCGTTAAAACCAATGAACAGAACAACGCCACCTGCAATGGAAAGAATGAGAGCCACCAGCTGCAGCATCTTTTTGTTTTTAGCATTGATAAAGTTCAGTACAACACCTAAAACTGCTCCAATGATAATCAGTAAGCCACCAATGGTAACAAACCCAAAGTTATCAAAATCTAAAAAATCCAACCCATTAGGTTCAATAGGACCGGCTTTAAACATTGGTAAGAAAAAGCCTACAACTACCAAAATCATTCCAATAAGGTATAACATTCCTATGGATTTCTTTTTCTTTGCCATAAATAAACTCCTTTATGCAATTTGATTTTGTAATTCTATCATAAAAAATCAAAGTAGAAACTAGTATGGGCATACTCAATTCTCAAGATATAATCAGGAAGTTTTTTATGGGATGCTGGCTATCTCAAAAATTCCAAGGAACTTGTGGAGCTTGCCAACTTTGGCAGATTCATTTTTGTGGCCACACGTCAGAACATGGATAGGCTAATGACTGGTGAACAATGGGAATATCTATGAAAACGCAACATAATTGAATCTAACTGGGGCGTATTAAAACAGAATTACTTTTTGGAATACCATCAGGCAAGATCCATCCAGGGGCTTTTTCGTCATTATGTCTCTTGTATTTCAGCCTACATTCTAGAATGTAGACTGAAATCTTTTCCTACAATCAAAACTCGATTTTAGGGCTAAACTGTAATTGTATTATTGCGTTGAATTGACTTATCATGTTAGAATACGAATCATGGATAGGGTTATTTTTATTTGCGATGATCTGGAAAAAGGTGCTGATATACAAGAGAGGTTGGAAAAAAGTTTTGAAGTATTACGGCAAGACTTTTGTGCTGATGAAATAAAAGAATGCATCGTTAATAAAAAGCCTTTGTTGACGATAGTATTTATAAAGGATATGTCTCTTGAGGCTCGACATGTATTGCACTTCTTACTATCTTCCCAATCTATGGCCTTTGTACTTATTGGGAGACGTGAAGATTGTCAAGAGTTTTTTGATGAAGGATATGTTGTAAAATATATTATTACACCATTGTTATTGAAAGAGGTTATAGTACAGATTAAAGAAGCTGTTGATTTTGTCAAAGGGAAAAATCAGGCGGAGCAAACTGTAGTCAAAAAGGACGGAAAAATGAGCAATAAAAAACACATTCTTTTGGTAGATGATGATATTGTAACCTTAAGAACGCTTACAAACTATCTCAAGGATTTTTTTGATGTCTCTGTGGTTAGGACTGGTCTTGCTGCTATTAATTTTTTGGCAAAGGAAACACCAGATCTTATTTTGCTAGATTATGAAATGCCAGGGTGTGATGGAGTGCAAACACTTCAGATGATCCAAAAAGAAGAGGCATATAAAGATATCCCTGTATTTTTTTTAACGGGTGTTTCTGATGCATATCATGTCAAACTTGCAGTTCGGTTAAAACCAGAGGGATATATTTTGAAATCTATTTCTCAAGATGAGCTTCTTTACAAGTTGCATGATTTTTTTAAATAAAAATCTTGGAAGGAGATTATGAATAGCTAGAACAAATGGATTGATAAAAGATGGTATTGATCCCCAATGAACAATATCAGTCCACCCTCAATAAAAAGATGCCACCAGTTGTAGCATCTTTTTATTTTTAGTACTAATAAAATTTAACACAATACCTAAACAGCTTAGATGATAATCTGTAAACCACCAATGGTAATAAATCCAAATCTATTAAAATTTAAAAATCAAATTCATTAGGTATAATTTGACTAGTCTCAAACATCAGGAGAAAAAACTGTATCTACAAAATCATTTTAATAAGGTAGATGTTTTATTTAAAAAACATTAGTATGTTTAAATTATGAATTCTGTACTTTTTGCCTTTTTGCTCACACTCTTTGCTGGTCTTGCCACGGGCGTGGGAAGTTTGTTAGCACTGCTATCAAAGCGAACAAACACAAAATTTCTCTCTGTTTCCCTAGGATTTTCTGCAGGGGTGATGATATACGTTTCCATGATAGAAATCTTTGTAAAGGCAAAGGAATCCTTAATTACAGTGCTTGGAGAAAAGGGGGGAAACTGGGTTACTGTAGCTGGGTTCTTTGGTGGAATGGTGTTAATTGCCCTTATAGACAAGTTTATTCCAGAAAAGGAAAATCCCCATGAAATTAAAAAGGTAGAATGTTATGTCGATGAAAATGGTAACAATGTTTGCCCTATTCCCTCTCATGACCCACGGGCAAAGTTATTACGAACAGGACTCTTTACTGCCTTAGCTATTGCCATCCATAACTTTCCAGAAGGCTTAGCCACCTTTATTTCTGGTATGCAGGAGCCTTCCTTGGCCATTCCCATTGCGATGGCTATTGCCATCCACAATATTCCAGAGGGAGTGGCGGTGTCGGTGCCCGTGTTCTTTTCCACCGGTAGCAAGAAAAAGGCCTTTGTATATTCATTTTTGTCTGGTTTAAGTGAGCCCTTGGGAGCATTGGTGGGCTTTACTATTTTGCAGAATTTTATCAATGACATAACCTTTGGGGTGGTTTTTGCCATGGTAGCTGGGATTATGGTGTTTATTTCCTTGGATGAGCTTTTGCCTTCTGCACGGGAATATGGAGAGGCTCATCTTTCCATCTATGGTTTGATTTCTGGCATGGTGGTTATGGCTTTGAGTCTTCTTTTATTTATGTAGCTAAGAAGGAATGACGATATTACAGAAATGATAAGGCTAGAGATTGAATCCAACAGGCAAGCCCCTTGTGAAAACGTGATATCATTAAAGGCAGAGGAGGACGTTATGACAGAATCAAAAACCATCCTGTTAGTAGATGATGATGCAGTTGTGCTTCGAACTATTACAAATTATCTTAAGGATTATTTTAAAGTTTTTGTGGCAAAATCTGGAACTGCTGCCATTAGTTTTTTGGCAAAGGAGATTCCAGATCTTATTTTGTTGGATTATGAAATGCCTGTGTGTAATGGAGTACAAACCTTGCAGATGATTCGAAGTGAAGAGGCTTACAAGCATATTCCTGTTTTCTTTTTAACGGGAGTTTCAGAGGCATACCATGTCAACCTTGCGATGAGGCTGAAACCAGAAGGATATATTTTGAAATCCATTTCTCAAGATGAACTTATTTGTAAGTTGTATGATTTTTTTAAGTAAAAATATCGGTAGGGTATTATGATTAACTGGAACAAATGGATTGATAAATTGAAGTTTAGAGATCGGGAGGAACGTCTTGAGTATCGGCAGTTGGCTGCAAAGAAAAACTACGGTCGGATGTTTCTGATTATTTGTATCACTTTATTTTTTGAAATCTACTTGCTTATTAAAGGTGAGATAATTGCTGGAATAAATGCACAATTAGGAAAAATGCTAGGGTTATTTAGTTGGCTTTCCTTTGCTATGATTGTTTTTGTCCTGGTCTGTATGTGTTTATACCGATCCAATCAAAAAAAATATTATTTATTATTTAATTATGCTACGCTGATTTACTGTTCAGCACATTTGCTCAATAGTGTGATAGAAAATTATATTTATTACATGACATTCAAGGGATATATTGTTACTCTTTTTTTTATCTCTGTTACCTTGATAAACTGTTTTTTCTTTATTGGAGTTGTTTTTCCTAATGTTATGATTATAGGTGGGTTAGGGGTTCTGCATTTTTTAATGAAGCGTAATGAAGAGGTCTTTTTGCAATCCTATCTCCCTTATGTTATCATGTTTGTTGTAATTACTGATGTGATTAATTTGATTCGTTATGTCCAATTATTAGGAGATTTACGGAACACCAAGCTCATTCAAGCCATGCAGCAGGAAGCGGAACGGCAAAACCAGCAAAAATCTTCCTTCTTGGCAAATATGAGCCACGAAATCAGAACTCCCATGAACGCAATTATTGGAATGTCGGAGTTGGCCTTAGATTTTGACTGTGAGCCACGACAAAAGGATTATATCAACCAGATTCACACTGCTGGTGTGGGTTTGCTTTCCATCATCAATGATATTCTTGATATGTCAAAGGTGGAATCTGGCAAGATGGAAATTGTTCCTAGCAACTACAGCCTTATGAACCTGCTGCGGGATGTGGCCAATGTGGTGCAGGTAAAGCTTGAATCAAAGCCTGTGGATTTGGTGATACAGATGAATCCTCAGTTGCCAGACAATCTGTTTGGGGATGATGTGAGAATTCGTCAGGTGATTTTGAATCTGGCGGGTAATGCAGTGAAATTCACGGAGGAAGGCTCCATCTCCATTAAAGTGGATTTCTTGCATGGTGAAGGGGAGACTGTCACTCAGGGCTTTGTCGGATTACAAATTCTTGTTTCTGACACGGGAATCGGTATAAAGCCTGAGGATTTGGAAAAATTGTTCAATGCTTTTCAGCAGGTGGACATGCAGGTTACTCGAAAAAAGGGTGGAACGGGACTGGGACTTTTTATCTCACGCCAATTAGTTCGTGGCATGGGAGGCGAGCTTTCTGTTTCCAGTGTCTATGGAGAGGGGACAACCTTTGCAATTACCTTGCCCCAGACCTTGGATAGGACAAAGCTTCAAGAGGATGGTGGCTATCTGTCCCTTGAAAAAATCTATTCCCAAATGTTTACCGCCTTGCCTCGGGTAAAAAATCAGCCAGAGCTTGTGGAAATTTCTGTAAAAAAGGTTTTGAACCATCCTGAGTTCGCCCATTATTTTGCAAAGCATACAGAAGATAGTGATTTCATTGCACCCAAAGCCCGTATTATGGTGGTGGATGATAATCTTGTGAATCTACAGGTGGCAGAGGGACACCTTTCTCGATTCAAGGTGAATATTACCATCTGTAGCAGCGCCAAAGACTGTCTGTCCCAGCTTTTCCCAGAAAATGGTGAAAAGTCTGCTGCTGATTTTGATATTATTTTTATGGATCACATGATGCCAGAAATGGATGGCATAGAAGCGGTAAAGCTTATCCGAGAAAAAGAAGGTGATACTCATCATGTGGTGGTGGCCCTTACCTCCAATGCAGTAAAGGGTGCTGCGGAAATGTTTATATCCCATGGCTTTGATGATTTTGTATCAAAGCCTGTTCGTGGAAAGGATTTTGCAAAATGCCTTTCGAAATGGCTCCCTGAGGATATGAGAGAACCGCTTGAAAATCAAGCTATGGCAGTTTCTCCGCTCCCTGCAGGACTTTGTCCTGCAGGACTAGAGGAAGTTCTTGCAGCTCCAGAAATAACTCAGCTTGATATAGAAGCTGCTGTAAAAAATATTGGCGGTTTTCAAGCTTACCAGAGGATTGCAAAGACTTTTTGCATTACCTTGGAAAAAAATGCCCAAGATATTGAAAATTTTGCTGCTACAGGTGATATTCATTCCTACACCATTGCAGTACATGCCTTAAAAAGTGCCGCACGGATTGTGGGCGCCACTGAGGTGTCTTCCCAAGCAGAATATCTGGAAAAATGTGGCAAAGCTTCTGAGGTGAATGAGATTGTTAGAAAAACACCTGAATTACTAGATGCTTATAGAAAATTGGGGCCCTTATTGGAGAAACTTCATAAGTTTGGAAAAGAGGAACCTAAGGTTCAAGAGGATGCTGAAGGGCTTGATACAGAAGCTATCAAAAATCTAGCAGCACAATTACTTGCTGCCTGTGAAGCTTGCGATTTACCTGCCCTTGATAGCTTGGTGGAAAAAATGGAGCAGATTCCTCTTCCCAAGGAATTACTGGAGCAGTTAGCCTTGGCGGTAGAAAATATAGATTTTGATGCAGTTCAGGAACTTGCGTGGAGTATGGAAAAAGAAAATTCATAAGACTTTGAGTTTATAGTAAAAGTTAAAATTTAGTAAAAAATGTTAAAGTTTGTTATAAAATATCTCAAAAATACTTCATTTTCTTGGGAAAATCAGTATATTTATTTCATACTAATTTACTAGGAGTTGTCATGTCCACCACCTTGATTTTGATTTTCGGTCTGCTGATTGTGGCAGGAACCTTTGCCTCTAAGCTCAGCAACAAATTTGGTGTTCCCGTACTGTTGGTGTTCTTGCTTATCGGAATGCTTGC
>JAGCMR010000352.1 GCA_017646305.1 Spirochaetaceae bacterium | reverse complement strand
ATTTTCTTTGGAGAACCAACCTTGCTATAGCATTGTTCTTCTAGCACATGGAGCAATTTCGGCTGGATAGAAATAGGCAGGTCACCAATTTCATCAAGAAAGAGGGTTCCCCATCGAGCTGAAGAGAAATATCCTTCTCGAGCGATTGCATCTGTATAGGCTCCCTTTGTGGTTCCAAAGAATTCAGCCTCAGCTAAAGAAATGGGAATGCTGGTCATGTTTATGGTACAAAAGGGATGAGCCTGACGGGGAGACAGCTCGTGGATGAGACGTGCTAAATAGGTTTTCCCTGTTCCACTTTCTCCTGTAAGGAGTAATGGAGTATCTGTTTGAGCATAGTGATAGATGGTGTTTTTAAGCTTTGTCATTTTGTAGGAGTTCCCTAATAGCTGATCAAGCTTGGAGCAAACTGGAGTGGAGTTGGAATGGAAATCGGAAAAGCAAAGTTGGTTAGAATGGTGTGTTAGAATTATTTTTTTTAATTTATTTTTTTCGCATGGAAGGTGGATTACCTGTTCGATTCCAAGTCTTTGGAAGTATTGTAAAAAATAAGAACAGTCTGTGCGGGTTAAAAGATAGCAGGGAATGCTGAATAATTGCTTGTAAAAATCTTCCAAGACCAGTGGACCACTTGAGATAAAAAAGGAATAATCAATCAAGATAAGCCTAGGTCGGTATTTTATAGCACCATCATATAATTTATTCCAGTCGCTATAAAAACTAAGTCTACATACTTTCTGTAAATAACGACAGAAATCCCGAATAAAGGGGTCTTGGGAGAGTATAAAGATGCTTTCCGTCAACAGGGCTTCCCCTTATTAGTCGTTTTTCTTCTTTGATAATTTGCACCAAAGTAATAATAGTCTATACCAAATGTACGGCAAAAACAGGAATATCTTTAATGGATTGTAAAGTATCTCTATCCAGATTTCTAAGCCCTTGTCAAAGATTGAGGCGGGAATACGTTTTGTCCGTTTGGCGAAAATGTTGATAATATCCTTATTATAGAGAAACAAGCTGGAAGAAAAGTTATTTCGTCGATTGTATGCCCAGCAATCCTTTTCAGAAACACCATCACCAACCAAAACAAAGGAGGGAGTTGCCTTGTACATTGCGGAGATAATATCTTTTTCCATGTCTTTGGGATAATGTCCCACGTAGCGTCCTACCAATCGGATATTTCTGAAGGTGGCATGTACGTTTTTTTCTGCCTTGGTAAGGGCTCGTTTTCTTCCCCCAAAAAGATAAAGGCTCTTGTAATGAGAATCTAAAATGGCAAGACAGGAGATGATGGTGGAAAAGGGATTGTAGCGGACAGGCTTTTCCAGATTCAAAAATGCAGCACCTTTCAGTAGACTCTTGGAAATAGGAAGCACCAGTTCTGCATTGGCAAGACATTCCCGAAATTTAGTGTTGCGACGGGCCTTTAGTAAATCCCATAGGCTGAGAAAAATAATTTGCTTTGTTCCAGGTCGTTCTAAAAGCCCTAACAAGGTTTCTTCCAGTTTATCTGGTGAAAGGATGTCCATGGGAACATTTAGCAGGTAGATTCGTTTAACAGCCATTGAGGTCTCTCCGTTAATAAATTTTGCAATACAGCTAATCCATAGATGGTAGCTGTTTCTGCTCGTAATATATTTGTTTCAAGGTGGACAGGAATAAAGGCCTTTTCCTTGAGGATTTCAATTTCTTCTGGGGAAAATCCCCCTTCACAGCCAGATACAAGGGCTGCCACAGAAGCCTGCTTCTGTAGCTCTGTAATTTTTGTCTTGGCTACAGCTTGATGAAAGCCCTTGGTGTCTTGGCTTTTTTCATACAAGACTATACCGACAGAAGCTTCACGAGAGCTTTGCTCCCAGAGCTCTAAAGCCTCTGTGAGGGTACAGGGCTTTGTGATTTCAGTTTCCACGGGAGAGCCGCTTTGCTGCCGAGCTTCTCGAATAATCCGTTCCCAGCGCTCCGTTCTTTGAAAAATTGCATCTTTTTGGCAATGCGCTCCCATAACTGGAATTACCTTTTCTACACCAAGCTCCGTAGCTTGTCGTAAAATCAAGTCTAGCTTTTGAGCCTTAGGCATAAACTGAAAAAGCCACAGGGAAGGGCCGTTTTCAGAAAGATTCTTTTCTACCTGCAAAGCAGTAACGCCCGTTTCCTGAGTTTCGGCTTCCTGGCAAGGAGCTAGACTCATGGTTTTGCCAGAAATGGTGGCAACTTCCATTGTTTGCAAAAGACCAGAGGGCAATCGCACGTGGATTGCATCCCCTGGTTTGAGACGGAGCACTTGATGTAGGTATCTAAAATCCTTGCCGGTAAGGGTGAGATTTCCCTTACCGTCTGGCATGGAAGGTGCTAGGAATTGCCGCATACTATTTTGCTGTAGTAGCTAGATCCTTATTTTCTTCTTCCGCTTCTTGCTGAAGCTCTTTTAAGGTTTTAGCTTCTTTTACCAGTTTGTTAAAATCTTGCTTTTGAACGACCTCTAGGGCTGCATTCAATTGAATGTCGTAATCCAAGTCGTATAAACGTGGTTCTCGCACCTTGTCTGTTTCCAACCGAATAAGACGGCGGATTAAGCTCAAGTTCATGGGATATGTTTTATGTAATTCCTTTGCCAACTGAGCAATTTCATTTTCGCTCATGTTAGGATTGGTTACACGCTTTGTAAGGACCTCATCTTCCATAAACTTGATATAGGCTTCCTGCTCCTGTTCTGTAAGCTCTGGGAAGAGGACCTCCATATCTGGTGGAATACCGATTTTGTCAATATTGGTGTCTGTAGGGGTGTAGTACCGAGCTGTGGTAATTTTAATACCATCAGTGGCAGAAAGAGCCAAAGGCTTTTGTACGGATCCCTTGCCATAGGTTCGTTCACCCACCAAGTATGCCAAATGATTATCCTTAAGGGCTCCAGCAAGAATTTCTGAAGCACTGGCAGAACCCTGATTAATAAGCACTGCAATGGGGATATTCTTGGGCATGGTGGTTTGCTTTGGAGAGGCTGTGTACATAAAGTTTTCGTAGGTAAGACGACTCTTTGTGGAAACAATGGGGCCATTGTCGATAAACTTGTCTGCCACCTCTACAACGCTGGTAATTAATCCCCCTGGATTGTTTCTCAGGTCAATGATGAGGCTAGTAAAATTATTCTTTTGGAAAGAATCTAGGGCATCTTGTACTCTCTGTGGAGTTTGAGGAGTGAATTCGATGATGCGAAGATAGCCAGTTTGACCAATCATTGCATATTTTACTGTAGGAACTTCGATTAAGGCTCGTGTCAGGGTAACGGGAAATTCCATGGAAGAGCCACGGCGAATTACCAAATCAACAGTAGTACCGATTTCTCCTCGCAAAAGATTTAAAACCTCGTCCATGGTGATAGTAGAGGTATCTGTTCCGTTGATAGAAATTATCTTATCTTGGGGCTGGATTCCAGCTAAATAACCAGGAGTATCCTCCATTGGATGGGAAACTTCTACGTAGGCTGGCTTTTCTGGGGTAGATTCTACTGCCTTTGTAATTTGAAGTCCAACGCCACCAAAGTTACCAGCAGTAGTATCAGTAATATCTCGAGTCATGGAAAGATCCATATAGGTGGTGTAGGGGTCTTCAAGAGAATCCATAAGACCCTTCATCGCTCCTTGATAAAGAATTTCTGGATCCACCTCATCTACATAATTGCGATGAACAAAATCAAAAACACTTCCTAATAAATCGATGTATTGTCGTTTCTTTGCGTTATATGAAGAATTATCGTTGTT
>JAGCMR010000351.1 GCA_017646305.1 Spirochaetaceae bacterium | reverse complement strand
GATACAAATATTGCTTCTACTGAAACCATGTCTGTTACCTTACAATATAACACACCACCAGCAGCTCCACTGAGAATGAATAGCGATGGTACTGGTGGCTTTGAGGTGGTACAGGCAGGAGGTACTTGGAATGCCGATAACGCCGGAAACCTCTACTGGAAGTGGCCCTATACCACCAACAGTGATACTGAGCCGAATGCAGTAGAATGGTTTTCTATAGATGGCGTTCTCTATGAACTTAGTGAATGTGAAGTTCCCAATAACAGCGGTATATATTCTAAAAATATTGGTAACAAAAGTGTAAAGCTTGCTGCGGTGGATAGCGAGGGTATTGTTGGACCAAGCATTATCAGCGGAGTAACTGTTCCTGCTGGTGAGGCAATTGTTTATCAAATCACCTTTAATGACGATGGTGGCTCAGGTTCAAATACCCCTCTTACTGTTGTGTATGGACAAGAGCTTCCCGCTGTAACACCACCTTCAAGAACAGGTTACACCTTTGGAGGTTATTTTACTGCACAAGATGGTGGCGGTATACAGTATTATGATGAAAATGGTGCAGATGTAAAATCATGGGATGAATCCAATGATACTACACTGTATGCAAAATGGACAGCTAACAGCTATACTATTACTTTTGATAGGGCTGGTGGTACTGGTGGAAGTGTTTCTATTTCCGTGACTTACGATGGAACTCCTTCCCCAATAAATCCTCCTTTAAAAGCACATTATGCCTTTGGCGGTTACTATACTGCACAAAATGGTGGCGGTGACAAGTACTTTAATGCAGATGGAAGCTATGCAAAAGGTACATGGAACGAAACAAGTGGAAAGACACTCTACGCTCAGTGGCTACTAGATGTTGACGATGTATGTAATGAGATTGCAACTGCTAATGGGGCTAAAACTATTACCTTGATTGCAGAATATTATACTCAAGGTGATTTAGAGAAAATTAGAGATGCAATCAAAGATAATTCCAATGCAAAAATTACTTTGGATTGTAGACAGATAACAGTGAAAGATAATGTTTTCCCTAAACTTTTTGAAGGTGTAGGGAATCTTGTAGGCATTAAATTTCCAGATACAATTACAGAGATTGCTGGATATGGTTTCAAAGGCAGTGGTTTAGCTGGTACCGTGGCGATTCCTGCATCAGTAACAACCATCGGAGCGTCTGCTTTTATGAATTCAAAGATTACAAATGTAGAATTTGCTCCTGATTCGCAGCTAACGACCATAGAGCAGAATGCATTTAATGAGTGTCATTCTCTCACATCTATTGATATTCCTGCAACAGTGACGAAAATAGGTCCTTGGGCATTTTATGCTTGTTCTGGGATGAGAACTGTTACTATTAGATATACTGGTAAAGAATATGAAGCTAATCAACAAATATTTTTTGGGAACACCTCACTTGAAACAGTTCATTATTATCCAACAGCTATTTCAACAGAAATGTTCTCTGGATGCACCAGTTTAAAGAATTTTTATGTATATTCAGCAACTCCTCCAAAAATATATAGTAGTTCCTTTAATAACGTTACTAAGTCAGCGGTGACTGTTAGTGTTCCTAGTGGGACGTCTTCTGTGTACGAAGGTAATACGAACTGGAGAGATTTTAATATTGTTGAAAGGTAGATATTGCCTTCTTGTTGTAAATTCTAGATAAAATTTGTGTAAAAGGCTTGGAGCTTGGGGTTCCAAGCCTTTTTTTGTGGATCTGGGGGGCAGGGGAACCCCAAGCAAATTATACTGGGAAACTGAGGAACCCTACGAGAAATAATTAGGGTACGGGGAACACTAAGAAAAGCTACCTAGGTGACTGGGGAGGTTCCCTGCCCATGCACTTTTGCGGGGCAAAAGTGAGACTCGCTAAAACCGCTCAATTTATCGCGGTTTTCCGGCTTGTAGCCGTCGCTCCCTAACTCTTCGCGTTAGCGAAGTGCGAGGCGGGGTAGGGTTCCCCAGACACCTGAGATGGCATTTGTGTTCCCCGTACCCTGGATTAAGTCTCAGGGGTTGCTGTTCATCTTTGACATTTTGAATAAAAAAAGTTATCTTACAGACATAGGTTATGAGTTATATACTTGATTTTCCCCAGTTTTCAGCTATCGATATCAATATGTTTC
>JAGCMR010000044.1 GCA_017646305.1 Spirochaetaceae bacterium | reverse complement strand
GCAAAGACAAACTGAGCCACCGCTTGGCTACTGTAGCCAGGCACATTGGTAACGATGATATTTTTTTGTCGGGCTACTTCCAAGTCCACCACGTTGTAGCCAGTAGCCAACACACCCACGTATTTTAAGTTAGGACAGTTTTCCATTACTTCCTTAGAAATAATAGTCTTATTTGTCAAGATAATGGAAGCATCTCCTATCCGCTCCACCACCTGTTCAGGAGCAGTCCGCTCGTATACCGTCAAATCTCCTAAGGCTTCTACTGGGCTCCAGCTAATGTCACCGGGATTTAAAGCATAGCCATCAAGCACTACAATCTTCATATTTTTCTCCTTCGATATATTTTAACCTTTTAAGAAACTATAGGGTTCCAGATGATACAAGGGAACGAGGGGAATTAAAATGGGAGTGTTCTTTATGTAACACTGATATTCAGGGTCGTCTCCGTAGTTCTTGTTCTGACGGATTTCCAGACGGCGGGCGCCACCGAACATGATGTACACAATGGAAAGGTAGCCCAAGGTAGAAACAAGCCACTGGCCTACCGTTTGGTTGGAACCAATACCAGAAATGAAGCAACCTGTCCAAAAGATCATTTCTCCCAGATAATTGGGGCAGCGAACCATTCGATACAAGCCTGTGTCACAGAAGCGATGAGGATTTTGTTGTTTTGCCTGATATTTTTGTAAGTCAGCCCAGGATTCTAAACCGATGCCAAAGGCCATGACAAGTCCACCAAAACTTGCCCATACCCAATTGGTAGGTAGCATCCGAGAGACATTATCCAGTCGGAAAAAGACGGGGGACACCTGCATGACGTAAAGTATTGCCACGGAAAGCCAAATTATCAGCTTAAAGGGAAAGGTAATGGGCTTACTGGTTTGTGTTAATTCAGGAAGGGCCTTTTTATAAGAGGTGCTTTTCATTTCTCGAATCAGCAAAAAGGTGCTAAGCCGCAAGCCGTACAAAATCAGCAAAAAGCACAGGGTAAAGGAAGATGGTTGCAGGCAATCGCTATACATAACAATAATGGCCACAGAACAACCAACGATGGATAAACCGTATCCAACAGATATAAAATAAAGGAAACGATACCAACCTAAGCCACTGATAACTAATGCCACACAAAACAAGGCAAGGAAACTGCTGGAAAAAACCATGGGGGCAGTATAGCATAGAGGAATGAAATATTAAAGTGGTGGCTGGGGAACCCTACCCAGCCACCGTTCATTCTTTCGTTCATGGGGCTATACTGCTAAGTAGAGGGGGGCTGGTTCTAGGGGTTGACGTAAAAGTCCCTTCTGACCAAACTAAAAAAAGCCCTGTCTCCTCACCTTTTAGGAAAAGACAGGGCCTTCTCTTTATCACGTCACTACTTTTTAATCAGGCAGACTAGTCAAAGTATCGCAAATTATCCATGTTGAAAATATCCACAGGATCATTGTGGTCTGACTTTTCCTTCAATCTTTCAACCTATTGATCCATGGGAACATTTGTCCTAATTAATTCATTCAAATTGTCGCAAAAATTCCGTTCCAATTGCCAGATCTTCTTATCCTGAGCGACAATTTCGAACAACAATGCCTCAATACTATTTGAGATAAACATTCCGGAGAAAAAGCCCTTGAGATTTTGCAGCTTTCCAAAATCTGCAGCGTAGCACCAAATACAAATCAGATTCTTGGCCTTGATCGAGTCCTTGTTGTCCTCGTCTACGGCATAATCATTATCAAAATCCTTATATCCTAATCCGTATAAACCATCTGGGGAACCGTGGCCAGCTAAAATCAAGGTATCGGTTTCTTCGCTTATGGCCTTGTGGATATCCTTTCTCGTTACATTATCCTTCCCAATTGTGATTACCTTGCAATCCAGGTTTGCCCAGATATTGTTCAAGATCAAAGTGTCATTGTCTCCAGTATAAGATAAAATCGCTGTCATTTCTTTAGTCCTCCAAAATAAATAAATAGCTGATGGTTGTTATTACTCTTCCGATGTTCTGAAAAAATATCTCAATATCCCAATGTTTCCTCCTTACACTGCAAAGACAACCCTACCACAAAAAGCTAGTTCCTTTTCCTCCTGAATGACACACAGCTCGTCAACAATCATCTGGGCAGAAATGTCCTTTTCATCCATAAAGCGGATTTTTCCTGCTAGACGACTAAAATCACCTGGTGTTACAGAATTGTAACACAACAACTTGGAAAGGCTCCCCTCTCCTGTTCCCACTGGATGAGCTCAGAGAAATACAGGTTCAGGTTTTGGTTCCAGAGGGGGATCTTGGAGTATTCCAGGCTTGTAAGGCCAAGGATTGCCATAATGAGCCTAAAGAAATTCAATTCTTGGTCTGTTATGCTACTAGAATCCTTGCACAGTATTTGGTTTTCTATTTCGTACCTTTCTCGTGGATACTTTTTCATCAAGTGATTACTGGATAGAGACAAATACCCCCGCTCTTCCAAATAATAGGCATAGTTATACAATTCTGATGTAGAAAGATCCTTGTACAGTCTACAAAATCTTCTCATCATTCTCATTCGTCTTACTCGTTTTCTACTAGCTAACATAAATTAGTTCCAAAAATTGATTGTGCATTAACTCCAACTTACACAGGACATGATCATTCCAACAACTTTGAAAGTACCACCCTACTGTAAGTCACCACAGAAATACCAACAATAAATTTTATTTCATGTTATCCAACCAATCATTTTAGGCTCATTCCAATGTGTTCATATACCTCCTTTTACCCTCAAAATTAAGAAAAAATAATTAAAAATACGATTTTTTTTCAAATTTTTATCTCCATTAAAAAAAACTCCAAAATAATAAGATATAAAAACCTGAAAAATTCAAGTCGAAAAGCTTCTCCTCGTCCAGCACAAGTTTATCATATAAAACTCCTAGATAACCACATGCTACTCTATACCCCACCCCTTATATATCCCCCCATATAACCCTACCCCCTATAATAGGATTTCATCCACTACAATCGTCACAATATATACAAACGCACCATCTTTTGGATGGAAAAAAAACGAGGAGAGTAAAAATAAAAGAGATTTGACGGGAATATCTCTACAAATTAGGTACAGTGAATTCTTAGGCTAGACAAGGGGCAAGACATCGCCCCCCAATCATCCGCTTCTTAGTAGAGGTGATGTCCCCTCCTAAATATATACCCCTAATCTATGTCAGGAATCACTTCTTTTGGAGGCACTTCCAGTAAGTGAGGATTTTTAATATGGAGTCGCAATTCTCGCCAGGCAACAGAATAGTAGTGACCGTCACAAATTCGCTCATCTGTGGTAATGGTACAGTCCAAGTAGCGAGTTCTTTTGATGGATCCGTCCTTCTTCAATTCATTTTCGTGGCGGGTAGTGCTGAAGGCAATGAACATGGACACCGTACCAAAATCATACAGGTGATGATAGATGGTAGGAATTCCTAAGGAAGCGATGGAAGAAATAACCAAGGAACCGTGGAAGGGACTTAAATCTGTCAGGAATTTTGGAATCCAGCCGTGGTAATCAAGCCAAGTTAAAAAGCTCACCGTTCCTTTCAGCAAGAAACGTGGCATATAAGCCAAAAGTCCCACCAGCTTGTCAAAGCCATTTTCCTCATCAGAGGCATCCTTGTATTCCTGGATTTTTTCTGTACATTGACGGTATACATCATCCAAGGTATCCTCTGGCTTAAAGTGGAATTTGATCATGGTTTCTGGAGCATTTACTGACATCTCCTTTTTAACTGCCATAATCACTTGAATATCATTTCGTGCATAGAGATTTAAACCACCAATAAAGCGATTGATTCCAGGCTTTTGAGAAACAGCCCGCACGTAGGCTGCAATGATAATGTGAAGAATTCCCAAATCAGGATAGCCTTCCTGTCTTTTTTTATGAATATATGCATCAATTTCTTCAGTGGAAAATCCATCTTGGAAAAAATTCTGAGCTCCAGTACGGGAAGGCATAATAAAGGTAGCCACCCGCATCATGGGGTCACCAGTACAAATTAAACGACCATCCTTGCGGTCTCCCAAACGACGTCTTTTCTTCTTTTCCATTTTACTCATTATTTTATAGTACTTGATAAAATTTAAATCTGTCAATTAAAAAGAATCACTCACAAATCATGAAAAAACCAATATTGAAAGCAAATCCTACTATTGTTATACTATGAGCATGAGGCTCATTCTTGCTCCTATGGCTACCCTAACCCACGCCGCCCTTCGTTCTACTATTGCTCAATTCGGTGGTTGTCACGAATATTACACAGAAATGATTCAGGCAGGGACTCTTTTAACAAATGGTCCCTTTGAAAAATATTACCTCTATACTACTCCTGAACCAGAAAAGCTTGTATGGCAAATCACTGGGGGGAAAATTCCTGCTATGGTAGAAGCTGCAAAAATGTTGTCACAAATGGAGGGTATTGGAGTAGACATTAACATGGGATGCTGTGCCCCAGATATTGTGCGAGCTGGAGCGGGAATCGCCTGGATGCTGAAAGACCAACAGGAAACACAGCAGCTAGTGGCCCAGGTGGGACAAGTAGTGCGGCAAAACAACAAAAGATTCAGTATAAAGCTGCGACTGGGAGATGAGGACTTTACCAAAGAAGGCTTTTTTTCCTTTGTGGATATGCTGGCTCAAAGGGGAGTTCAGCAAATTACCTTGCATCCTCGTACAAAAAAAGAAAAATATCGTAATCCACCAAAGCTTGAATACGTTAAGCAGCTTGTAGAATATATTGAAGGACGAGGCTATGATATTCAAGTGGTGCTGAATGGTGCAGTGTCAGATGGAGCCAGTGCAGAAAGGGCTGCAAAACTAGCTCCTGGCATTTCAGGCATTATGATTGGTCGAGCCGCAGTTCAAAAGCCTTGGGTTTTCAAAGAAATTGCCAGCTACCAGGCAAACAAAGAGGGAAAACAAGAGGCCTTTCAGGTGGATTTACTTGAAACAGGCTGTCACTTTATTCAGCAGCTGCAACAATTTCAGCCGCCAGAGTTTTACAAAACACGGTTGCAACGATTTTTTGCCTTTTACAGCGACAATGTGCAGTTTGCCCATCACCTTCGCACAGGGCTTTTAAATCACCCCACTCCAGAAGGCTGTATTCAGCAGCTGGAGGAATATTTTGCTGTGGCTCCAACAGAACAGGTACGATTGATAGGAGACAAGTAACAGAATGAAAAAAGGATACATCAAGCAAGCACTGAAACAGTATGCCCCACTCGGCCTTCCCTTTGTGGTTCTTATTGTAGCTTTCCTATGGATTGGCAACATGTACGAAAGCGATGGATCAAGAGAATCATCTTTTGCCCATTCCCTCTATTCCTTTACAGTTGATGGAGGAGATTGGGAAGCCCCAGTCAATCCACCTTACCCAGCAGGCTCTGCAGAAGAAGTATTTCTTGAAGGAATGGAACTTTTTATCCAAGAAGACTATGAACAGGCCCAGCAGTTTTTTCACAAAAGTCTCATTCAGCCACGGACAGATGCTAGTCTTCCCATCTATGCCTATTATTACATTAATGAATGCAACATAGAGCTTACAGGAATGGGAAGTGTTTCCGCCGTTACCAATGCCTTGAATTTTATGGCAAAGTATGAACCACTAGCCAACAACATGGATTTTTTATGGAATATTCTTCAAACCATTGTTTTTTCTGACAGAGAATATGAAAATGCCGTTGCAGTGATGGAAAGATATTTAGATCGAGCAACAAGCTTAAATATCCATAGTCAGGCTTGGCTCATGAATTCCATGGCTATGCTGGAATATAATGGAG
>JAGCMR010000043.1 GCA_017646305.1 Spirochaetaceae bacterium | reverse complement strand
CCTTGCGGGCAACATCAAGCCCACCTAAGTCATCTCGTGGGTCAGGTTCAGTAAAGCGTTTTTCCCGTGCCTCCAGCACAGCCTGACTAAAGCTTGCTCCCTCATCCAAGCGACCAAAGATGTAGGACAGGGAACCAGACATAATTCCGCTAAAGCCCTTTAACTTATCGCCACTGGCAAAAAGGTTCTGCAAGGTATCGATAATAGGAAGCCCCGCACCAACATTTGTCTCATACAAGAAGAGACGACGCATTCTGTTGGCTGTACGACGCAGCTTATTGTAATAATCCATGGTCATGGAATTAGCCCGCTTGTTAGGTGTGGCAATATGCATTCCAGCTTCAAGAATGTCGATGTATCGCTCAGGCAGATCGTAGCTAGCAGTACAGTCCACAAATACAGGATTCAAGGGCTTTGTCTGCCGCACGTATTCTAAGATGGTTTCCAAGGAAGTGGGCTGCCCCTTGGCTGCAACCTCATTTCTCCAGTCACTTAAATCAAGGCCAGGAGAATCAATGTCGGTGGAAGCCACCAGCATCTTATCCATGGTTGCAATAGCCATAACCCGAATATCGATTCTTTGAGAAAGCAATTCTTTCTGCTGCTCGTAAATCTGATCCAACAAACAACCACCAATGGTTCCTGCACCAAAGGCAAATACCTCGATGGTCTGGGCTGTGTTAAAGAAGAAGCGATGGGCAATGCGCACTGCAGTGTCCCCGTCCTTGCCAGAAATTACCACACTGATGGAACGCTCGGAAGAGCCCTGGGCAATGGCCAAAATATTGATGTCTTGAGATGCCAAGGAATTAAAGAAGGTTCCAGCAACACCACGCTTTTCCTTCATGCCGTCTCCAACGATGGAAACGATGGCACAATCTTCCTTCACCTCGATAACATTCAGAAGCCGCTCTCGCAGCTCCAACTCGAATTCAGCAGAGAGAATATCCATAACTAAGTGGGCCTGGGATTGGCGTACACAGAAGGTAATAGTGTATTCAGAGCTAGACTGGGTAATCAAAAGGATGGAAACACCACCACGACTAACGGCCGCAAAGATACGGGCTGCCATTCCGCTTCGTCCCTTCATGCTAGAACCAGACACGCTTACCATGGCAGTGTTTTTGAGGCAAGAAATACCCCGCACTGGCCCTACAACAGCTGCTGAAGGAAAGGGTCCCTGGGCAATTCGAGTTCCTCGGGCAGAAGGATTATGACTGTTCAAGCTCCAGGCTTCAATTCCCTTGGAAGCCAAGGGAGCCAATGTCTTGGGATGCAAAACCTTTGAACCAAAGAAGGAAAGCTCCATAGCCTCCTCGTAGGTCATGTCCTCCACCAAAATTGCATCAGGAACAATACGAGGATCGGCAGTATAGATGCCGTCTACATCAGTCCAGAACTCCACCTTCTTGGCTCCCAGAGAAGCCCCTACAATGGCTGCAGAAAAATCAGAACCATTGCGTCCCAATAAGCCTGGCACAGACTTTGTATCCTGGAACTTAGCTCGCCAAGAACAGATAAAGCCTGGGAACAACAAAATTCTTGTGGAACGATGAGATTCACCGTCACGATAGGGAGCAATGGACTGGGTGGTTCGGCCGTAGTCTAAATCCCCTTCCTTCTGATTTCCTGTGGTAAAGATAAAGTTTCTGGAATCCAGCAGCTCCACCTTTTGTCCCTTGGCCACCAAAACAGACTCTACGATGGGAACACAAAGCAGCTCTCCGCTTCCCATAATTCTACAATGAACTGAATCAGGACACTCACCAAAGGCAGACACAGCTTCCAAAAGTCGTTTATACTCAGCAAGGAGGGGTTCCAGACGCTGCATGACATTCTGAGGATTGAAGGCAGGCAACTGGGTGGAAATCTCCACACAAATATCATTGTGTATTCGTCGCAATTCATCCACAAAGGGCTCTGCTGGGGAACCAGTCATACAACCGTCAATACTATCCTGCAACTTATTGGAAACACCTGCCACTGCAGAAACAACAACACTGATGCGATCTGTCTCCGAGCGGGAAATCATAATGTCCGTTGAATCAAGGATTCTTCGAGCACTTCCCATGGAGGTGCCGCCAAATTTTAGGGTTAACATAAAAACCTCTCAATACGAGGGGATAAAGACTTTCTTCTAATCCCATCAAGATATAAAAATTAAGGGGATCCTAGGATTCTAGAATCCCCTAGGGACACAATGCCCTGGAGTCCTATCACAATACTGACAAAACTCCTGCAAAAATTACTCTGTAGGTCGCTTCTTGAAAGAGGCACTGTCAAGAACAGCCTGTCCCTTTCCAACCTGCTGTTCCATCATGGCTCGTACCTTCAAAGGCAAGCCCACCAAGGTGATAAAGCCCTGGGCATCCTGATGGTTGTACAGCTCACCAGTGGTGAAAGAAGCAATGCTCTCATTATACAAGCTATAGGGTGAATAAGAACCAGCCCCACGAATGGACCCCTTGTACAGCTTGAGCTTTACCCAACCAGTTACATTTTCCTGGGTCTTATCCACAAAGGCCATGAGAGAATCCATCAAAGTGGTAAACCACTTACCATCATAAATAAGCTCGCTCATGCGATGGGAAATCAGCTGCTTGTAGTGGTAGGTGTCGCGATCCAGACACAGGTGATCCAACATCTGGTGGGCAAAATACAGAATTGATCCACCGGGAGTTTCATGAACACCGCGGCTCTTCATTCCCACAAAGCGGTTCTCGCAGATGTCCACCAAACCACCACCGTTGCGACCACCCATCTTGTTTAACTCTACCATCAATTCCAAGGCACCCATTTTCTGGCCGTTTACAGCCACAGGGATTCCAGCTTCAAAATCGATGGTTACATACTCACCAGATTCAGGTGCTTCCTCTGGCACAGTGGTAAGCTGCAACATGTGCTTGTAGTTAGGCTCATTTTCAGTCTGCTCCAGCTCCAAGCCCTCGTGGGACAGGTGCCAGATGTTTTCGTCACGGCTGTAGGACTGATCCTTTCTCATGGGAACAGGAAT
>JAGCMR010000350.1 GCA_017646305.1 Spirochaetaceae bacterium | reverse complement strand
TAAGAAATGAAATCTAAAAATGCGGAGATTTCTTCAAAAAATTCTTCTGGAATGGTTTTTAATTTTGCTTCTAAAACCTCGTATGACATAAGACCTCCTCTTATCAATATACAATGCTTTGGCAATTTTGTGTAGGGATGAGTTGTCTTTCTCTTGACAATGCTCCAAAAATAAGTAAGATTAGATTTCAGTTTTATTTTTGTCAAGAAGTTAATTTAAAAGTTGGAGTAAAATGTATTCTAGAATAAATTGTTTTTCATATAATGCAAATTTTTTATTGACAAATAATGTTGTTACAGTACAATCTGTGAACACAACACAACACAACACAACACATAGAAGAAACTTTTGTAAACACAATAAATTTATCTGGAACAAGGCCAGCGAAGAATTTTTTTTATAAGAAATCTTCCGCTGGTCTTTTTTCGTTTAAATCATTTTCCGTGGCTATTTCCCAGTCTGTTCTGGGAGAAAATAAATTTTTTAGGAGGATTTTAAAAGTGAGATCTATGAAGAAATTGGTGCTGGTGGGCTTGGTGCTGCTGGCAAGCGTGGTGGTTTTGATGGGATGCAAGAATGATTCCGTGCCAGAAATAGCAGATTCTCAGGTTGGTTATATTGCATATAGTGATGGTTCTATTTCCAGTGAGTATGATAGTAGTAAAACCCCTGTAGGAATTGTATTTGATGTAGACGAAACTGGTTCTGCTACAAAAATTGTTGCTTTGACTGAAGCTAAAAAGATCTGGTCTACAGAACAAGATGTTCAAACATATACAGAATTTTATTTTAAAAACGCTACTGAGCAATCAAATATGGAGAAAATTAAAGAGATAGGAGGAGATAATTGGAAAGATAAATATCCAGCCTTTGCCTATTATGCAGACTATGGTAAGACTTCTAGTTACGGTGGTGATTGGTATCTACCATATGTCGATGAGTTGGAGATTTTGAATCAGGTACAAGATAAAGTGAATGATGCAATTGAAAAGCTTTCTAAAAATGGTATAACAGTAAATTCGTTAGAAGAGGGGAGTACTTACTGGTCGTCATCAGAATGTGATAAAGATGCTGTTTGGGGTATAACCTTAGAAAAAAACAGCGACTGGGGACAGCAGAATTGGTATAAAAAGAATTTGGAACAAATTGTTCGCCCCATTCGTTTCTTCTGACAATTGGGCTTGTTTATACTGTATCTAATCCACAGTTTATTCGTGGCTATTTTTTTGAATTACTTCTCAATCCCATCATAATTTCATCTTAAATCCCTGTGGAATAGTGGCATTTCCGGTGGCTGGCACTTACAGTTTAGTGTAGATGTTGGCTACAGGTACCGTGGTACTAGATACTAGATACTCGGTATCTCGGTACCTACTAACAAGACAACACAGGAGGATTTTCGCAATGAAAAGAACATTTGTGATGGCATTGTTTGCCACACTGATTTTAGGAACTGCTGTATCAGCTCAGACAGTGAAATTTTCTGACCGAGTGGGAGCCGTTCTTGTAACCCAGGATGCCGCCGCCGACTCAGATGCATCATTCGGTTATTTGTACAATCGCTTTGTTGGTGGCTATGATAGCGACAAGTTCTCTTTTTGGGGACGAGCCCAGGTGGCCTTGCAGAGTAGTGACCAGTGGAAGGATGAAATTTCTCTTACTGGAAATCAAACCTGGTTCGAATTCAACGGAGCCATGCGTCCCGTAAAATTCATGGAATTTGCCTTGGGAAATAGCTTTGGAAAGGAACTTCCTTGGAGTGGCTACGAGTTGCCTGGTGCCTACGGTTATGGTAGCGATGCCAGCTACGGTTTGAGAAAGTATGCCTCTGGAAACGGTATGGCCATGCTGTTCCGCGGATCTGGAACAGGAATTCCTCTTTTGGAAGGACTTACCATTGGTTGGAATTCCCTGCCCTTGAATGTTGTAAAATCTATGGGAAAATCTGCCTGGACTACTGGTGTGGGGGTAAACTATACCTTGATG
>JAGCMR010000349.1 GCA_017646305.1 Spirochaetaceae bacterium | reverse complement strand
ATAAGTCTCTTATTCATTGGAAGAGCTTTTAACAGACCTATTTTGACAAGTCCTTCTAAATCACTTCTGATTGTTTTTACAGAGACTCCCAATTCAATTTGTAAATCCTTACTAATAAAAATAGTAGTAGGATGTTTCATGGCGATTTGTATTATATGGGCCTGTCGTTCATTAATACCTACAAATTGTCTCAATTCCAGTGAAGATAATCGCTCTTTTGACTTTCTTTCAAGGTATTTTTTCAAATCAAGAAAAGCTTTATTCAAAACTGTCAAATTGTAGTTTATAAAGTATCCCAAGTCATATCCATCATGTTCTGTGTACAAGAATGCTTTTTCGTATTGATTTTTTGATGAATAAATGATTCGAGAAATTGAAAGGAATTCAGTAAGCCAGTAACCTTTCTTTAACATGTACCAATAGAAAAGTGAACGGGCTGTTCTGCCGTTGCCATCAACAAAGGGGTGCAAAAATGAAATTAAGAAATGAATTATTATGGCTTTTATTATAGGATGGATAAATTCATCCTCATTATTTGTAAAGGTACACAGCAAACTTACTATTTGTTCAATCTCAGTGAAATCTGGAGGATAATGTGCAACTTCGCCCGTTATATTATTTGAAATGACAATATCATTTATATCCCTGAACTTTCCTTCATCACTAGGCTTTTCTAATGTTTTATCTGAAATTTGTCTATGAATTTCAAGTAACAATTCTTTTGACAAAGGTTCATCTTTATGTTCTGATAAAAATTGAATTGTTTTATAATTGTTTGCTATCATCTGTTGGCTTTTGTCTGTTGGTTTTTTTTTCTTTCGAAGCATTTCTTTTGCAACTTTACGCGTTGTAGAAGCTCCTTCCATTTGACTTGAAGCAATAGCTTCTTCCATGATGGAGCTCAGTAAAAAATATTGTCGTGTTTTATCTGAAATCAAATTATCAGAAGACAAAATACCACCAAAATTTAGGTCAAAATCATGAAGACACTTTTGCATATAATCTGTTACTTTATATGAAAAAATATATTTACCAAAACTGATGTGTTTAGAGTGTCGATTTATTTTTATGGCAGCCCAAAAATCCTCAGGCTTTACATTTGGAGGAGTGTGATATTTTGCTTTATCCCAATAATAATATTCCTTTTCTACCTTATCAAAATACTCTTTGAAATTAGGATTGATTAATACTGTTACAGCTTCTTTTAAGTGAGAATCAATTTTGGGTGGAGCTTCAATCATAATCAAAATATATCATGAAATATTTTTGGTAGCAAGAAAACAGGGGAAGTTTTCTTTTAATTTCCCCTACATTTATTACCTAAAATAAAAAATCTTGACCAAGCACAGGTATTGCATTAAATTGTATGTATATTGTTATGCAGGAGTGAAGAATGGCCGTTTCAAATATCACGATACGAATTGATTCAGAATTAAAAAAACAGGGAGAAGAACTGTTTGATGAATTGGGATTATCCATGACGGCTGCCATTACATCCTTTATCAAACAAGCTGTCCGCGAACAAGGAATGCCTTTTAGATTGACAAGACAGAAAAAAGGGATGAATTTGCAAACGCTGAGAGCCTTTGAAGAAATTGAAGAAATGAAAAAAAATCCAGAGGCTTATAAAGCATATTCTAATGCAGAAGATATGGTAGCGGATATTCTTCATGAAATATGAAATTAAACCTTCTCATACCTTCAAGAAAGAACTAAAGCAAGCCCAAAAACGAGGACTTGATATTAGCAAGCTCATTAGTGTTGTTAATACCCTAGCAGAGGGGAAGACTTTAGAAGCAAAATATAAGGATCATGCCTTAACCGGAAATTATAAAGGATACCGCGAATGCCACATTCAACCAGACTGGCTTTTAATTTATCAATATGACCACACAGACTTGTATCTTTATCTTGTTCGCACAGGAACTCATTCAGACTTGTTCTAACTGCTGTGTTCAAACAGTATCCTCCTGTCTTGCACTGTCCCCAAGGTAAATGTTATTATTACCCCCATGCACAAAAATCCCATATATGAAAATAATTCTTCCCTTAGGGTAGTGGCCTATTTTCTTGTGGTGTTTTCCATATTCTTTTGGGGAATCACCTTTGTTTGCACCAAGCATCTGCTACTCTATTTTTCCGCCTTTGAGATTCTTTTTATTCGCTTTGTCTTGGCCTATGTGTTTTTGTGGCTCTTGTATCCCCACCGTCTTAAGGTTTCTGGCAAGGAAAACCTGTTGCTTGCCATGGCAGGACTTACAGGCGTAACCCTGTATCAGTTTACAGAAAACCTAGCCTTGAATCTTACCACTGCCTCTAACGTTAGTATTATCGTTTCTATCTGTCCTGTTTTTACCGCCCTGACTGCCCAGCTTTTTTTTAAGGAAAAGCATTTTACGCCCCAGTTTTTTGTGGGAACTGCTTTGGCCTTGCTGGGAGTGGTTTTGGTGAGCTTGAATGGAAGCAGCCAGTTTAATGTGAGCCCTAAGGGAGACTTGTTGGCTCTTACTTCTGCTGTGTGCTGGGGCTTTTATTCCCTTTTTGTAACCCTCATTAACAAAAGAGGCTACAATATCATTATTGTTACCAGAAAAATATTTTTCTATGCCGTTGTCTGGATGCTCCCTTTGCTGGTTCTGGGGATTTTCTCCTCCAATCCAGAGGGAATTTCCTATGTGGAGCTTTCTGCCACCGCCAATGCAGAGCGTTTTTCTTCTCCCTTAAATTGGGTTTTGCTTTGTTTTTTAGGCTTCCTTGCCAGTGGCATGTGCTTTGCGGCTTGGAACAAGGCCTGCATCATCCTGGGCACTGTAAAGATTTCTTCTGGACTCTATCTTATTCCTGTGGTTACCATCCTCTTTGCTGCCATTTTCCTAAAAGAAAAGCTTACCCTCATGGGGAGCATTGGAAGCTTGCTTACCATTATAGGCCTTTTTATTTCCAGCAGGAACGGCTCTGGCTCGTAAAAGTTTACCTTTTCCGTAGCTTACTGGCTATGGTTTGATACAGATGTTGTATCGCCACCAGTGGGTGGTGGAACAGCATTCGAGGGCCAGAGAATCGCATCACGGTGCAAATCTGTTCTTTCATGTCGGGACGGTAGCAGTGGGTGGTGCAGGTGGAGCAAAAGTCCTTGGTGTTGCCGTAGGGACAGCGAGCGAGTCGTTCTGCCACATAGTTTTTGAGAGAAAGACACCGGGGACAATCTGGCTCCTGATGATTTTTCTTGCAATAGAGGTCTATCATCAAAAAGCAAACCTCTTGTTCCTTGTCTATCCGCATAACTTCTGATTGTAAGTATATTGCCTCGGTTTCTCAAGAGGAAAATTTTTCTTTCCCTTTCCTTCCTTTATTTTTATGAGTATATTAGAACTACAGCTTTTAAATTGGAGGAGTCATGACTAATTCTGAGATTCGATTTTATCGTCAAGCGGTGCGGGAGGGAAACCTTGCGGCAATGGACTTATTTTTTAAGGATTTTTCCTCCAAAGATAAGGATGAGCAAGCCCAGCTTGTTATTGCTAGCATTACGCAGGCTACTTCCACTAAGGTACTGGACCATCTGCTGACTGAGGGAATTCCTCTGGACTATATTGAAGAAGAAAAGCAAAATACCCTCTTACATTTGGCAGCCTGTTCTGATTGCCCTGAGATTCCTGCCTATTTCATCAAAAAGGGCTTGGATGTTCATGCAAAAAATAGTCTTGGTGCTACACCCTTTCTTTTTGGCTCTTGTTATACCAGCAATCCTAAGGTATTACAGGTGTTGATAGAAGCTGGATCCAATGTGCATGAAAAGGACAATGACGGTGCCTCTGCCTTGTGCATTGCAGCCCGCTATAATGACCAAGAATCAATCATCAATTTTTTGGTGCATCAAGGCATTGATTTAGAAGAACGTGATGATTCTGGTCT
>JAGCMR010000348.1 GCA_017646305.1 Spirochaetaceae bacterium | reverse complement strand
GGATGATGGTGATAATCAAACCAATAACAGCCACCATAGGAGCACCGCCCTTCAAGGGTACGAATCCGATGATGGTTCCCAAGTCACTAGCTACAAGACCTGCATTGGCCAAACCAATCAAGGCAATGAACAAACCAATTCCAACGGCTACAGCCTTCTTCAAGTTAGCAGGAATAGCTTTAATGATGGCTTCACGAACATTGAAGAAAGACAGGAGGATGAACAAAACACCTTCCAAAAATACAGCGGTAAGAGCAACCTGCCAGCTATATCCCATACCGAAAACTACAGTATAAGTAAAGAAGGCATTCAATCCCATTCCGGGAGCCAAAGCTACAGGCAAGTTAGCGGCAAAAGCCATTACCAAGGTTGCGATTGCAGCGGCAAGGGCAGTGGCAGTAAATACACCACCGGCACTCATTCCAGTCTCACCTAGCATACCTGGGTTTACAGCCAAAATATAGGCCATGGTCAAAAAGGTTGTGATACCTGCAACCACTTCAGTACGAACTGTTGTTCCCCTTTCCTGGAGTTTAAACAGCTTATCCATTTTCTTGATCCTCCTCAAGATTCAATAAAATACATCAAGATTATACTAAAAATGTCAAAGAATGAAAACCCCTGCGAAATTTTCAAAAGGTCAAGAAAATAATTTTACGCGTTGATACCAGGTATACGATCCATGGCTCCCTTGTAATAGATCCCAGTTCCCTGCTCTTGGACAATCTTATCAGCGATTTTCTGGCGGACTGCAGCGGCATACTCCTTCAAAGCCTGTTGGTCTATGGAACCATCCTCCTTCTTCAGGTTATAGTCAGAGGGATACACAGGGTCTAGCACATGTAAATGTACTGTGGGCCGACATCGTCGCTTATGAAAAACTGTAGCCATAGGAATTATGGGAACATCCAAGGTAGCGGAAAGAAAAAATGCCCCTGAATGAAATTTTTTTGGAACATTATTGTAAAGATAACACTCCCCTTCTGGATAAAAGTGTATCTTCTTTTTTCTTCTAAAGGCTTCCAAACAGCCTTCCTTTAAAAAATCTAAATGAATATCACGGCGAGGAACAGGAACCCCTCCCAAAAGCCGTGTCAAGGTTCCCACAAAGGGAGCACATACTGTGGCTTCCAACAAGGTTTGAAAAGGCTTGTCAGGAAAGAAAGATGCGGCAATAAGTACTGGATCTAGCAACACCGTATGATTGGACACGGTAATAGCCCTTTCAACCGATTGTAGCTTTTTTCGGCCGTAAACCCGACTGCGATATAAGCCCCACACTAAAATATAGGCAGGAATAATAATTACGTAAAATGTTAAAAAAGCAGCTAGCCTAAACCAATAGCTATTTTCAATAAGTTTATCTCCAGGCTTGTATGCCATATCAATGTACCACCCTTCCCTTCCAGACGTATCCCTTACCAGTGATGGTACGAACGTAGGAAAGACTTGCCATATACACCAAGTTTCCAAAAAGAATGGGATACAAGAAAGGTGTTGTGAAAGGAAGGTGCTGAGACCCAGACACCAAAACCCACACAACGAACATCAGTAGAACATTGATGCCCAGCAATACTGTGGTGGTAGTAATCCAACCACCCGCTAAAATATTAGAAATCAAGGCTCCAATAAACAGAGGGAAGGGTAATAGCAAGAAGAGTGAAACGCCAATAATGGCAGTTAAAATTACCACAGAATTGTTGGACAAAAAAGAAAAGATATTTTTTGTAATTCCATTGACACTTTCTGTGTAGCCAGTATACATCCGACATTGAGCTGCTCGCTTGCAGTCGGTAAAGATAGTCTTATAACCATGTTTCTTAACTAAGCGGGCCAAGAAAACATCCTCACTAATCAAGGTTTTCATAGACTCGTAGCCACCAACAGACTCAAATACCTTTTTCTTTATCATGATGTACTGACCAATAGCTACGGAGGTAAAGGGAAAAGGGGTTACACGATTCAAAAACATGGGCAAAACAAAGCCAGTAAGCATAAAGATAAGTGGAATCGTAATCCGCTCTCCAAAGGTTACCACCTTTTCTTTAATATACCCAGAAAGCATATCAGCCTTATGAACCTTCATGTTGGTCATGGCAAAGGCAATGGAATCCTTCTTGTGAATTGTATCTGCGTCAGTAAACAAAAGATATTCACCCTTTGTTTCCTGAATCAACTGATTCATGGCAAAAATCTTGCCTGTCCAGCCCTTTTCTAGAGGCTTACCGTTGAAGATCCGCAACTTATCGGGAAATTCCTTGGAAAGAGATTGGAGAATTTCACCAGTTCTATCCTCAGAATTGTCATTGAGTACCAAAACCTCATAGTTTTTATAACTTTGTTCCATCAAAGAACGTACACAATTTTCAATATTTTTCTCTTCATTTCTAGCAGGCACACAGACAGAAACCTTTTCACCTTCAAAGTAACGAGGCTTCTTTGAATACACCCAAAGCCAAAAAGCATTTGTTAAAGCAAAAACAAGAAAATAAATACTGATTATGGCAACAATCCAAGCATAATACTCAATGACAACACTCTGCATGATAATCCTACTGTATCGTATCCTTACAAATCTTTCAATAAAGATTGAACATATTTATTTCCCGGATAGACTTCAAGTGCTTTGAGGAACCATTTTTTTGCCTCATCTTTTTCATCCCTCTGTAAATATCCATAACCAATGGCACTTGTCAGATTGAAAATATCATCCTTTTCCAGACGAACAGAAGAATCATTTAAAATTTCCTGCATCTCACGAATTCCCTTTTTATGATTATGAAAGGGAGATGGTGCATAAATATGCTGTGCAGTCTGGAGATACATTGCTGCTCCGTATTTCTTATCAAGCTTTAAGACCTTCTTGGCTAAGCCGCTAATCTTTGTACCATGAGACAAAGCATAAGACACAGACTTTACAGAACAATTCTGTGAAATATTCTCTCCCCTCATTAAATGAGCCGTAGCACTTTCACGAATATCCAATGCCTGCTCCGCATACTTATCCCCAGCGTCATATCGTGCCCCTGCAGCATCCTTATTCTCTTCATAAGAGTATGCTCGCCCCATAATATATTCACAACGGGAAAGAGCCACTAGCAAGGTGTCCTCACTAAAATTCTCTTTTGCACTAGCCACTGCAGTATCATACAATGGCACCAATTCATCAGCTGAATAAGTATTATTGTACATAGAATCTCTTAATACAATATACTCGTCCCACAAAACATCATGAGTATTCACATCCGCAAACAAACTGGCCGTAGCCACGGTCATCAATAAAATTATCTTACAAAACTTACACATACTCATATAACATAAGAATAAAGAATTCAGTTACATTACGCAAGTAGATTTTTTTTTCATTTTTTCTAAAAAACCTGTTGACATAATTTTTATTACTTGCTATATTACTTTCACATTGCGGATGTCATATAACGGCTATTATCTCAGCCTTCCAAGCTGATGACGTGGGTTCGACTCCCATCATCCGCTAAAAGCTCTCACTAAAGTGAGAGCTTTTTTTATACACATATCTAAAAGTTATTTAATCATACTCGAGACAAATAAAAAAGGCAGACTCTGTGGCCTGCCTACTTAAAACAATTTTTTTAGGATACGCCCTTTTCCTTCAATATGGTGGCTATACGACACAAGCCACAAAGTGTAAAGGACTTATCCACATCCTGAAAAATATCTGTAAGGGGCTTAAGGACACTATTTAGCCCTCCTGTAGCCACCACCTTGATATCATCTTCTGCTACTCCCGTTTGGGCAACAATATCCTTTTTCATTTGTTGCACCAACCCTTCCACAAGACTCTTATACCCCAAAACGATTCCAGCCTGGATTGAATGAATAGTATTGGTTCCCAAGCTCGTAGGAGGAGCTTCCAGGGGAATAGACGGTAATTGTGCCGTATCCTCAAAAAGAGAGTTTCGAGCAGTACCCAGGCCAGGAGTGATGGCAATCCCTAACAAATCTCCTGTAGTTCCCACCGCAGTAAAAGTTAAGGCTGTACCAAAATCCACCACAATACAAGCAGACTTATACCGACAAAAAGCCTCCACTGCATTGCACAAAAGGTCACTTCCAATTTCATGAACAGCAGTTTCTGGAACCTTTACAGGCAAAAGAGGAAAAATTGAAGGATTAATAACTACAGGTTTTTTTCCAGTCTTTCGTTCAATCAAACCTACAAAGGCTCCTATGAGCACAGGTACAACAGAGCTAACAACACAAAATTCAATACCCTTCAAATCAATTCCATCGTCTCTTAAAAGAGAAGTCAGCATACTACCATACTCATCACCTGTACGACGTGTATCAGTAAAAAGTCTCCAGGTAGATAGAATTACCCCATTTTTAAACAATGCAACAACAATATTTGTATTGCCAATATCTATAGTTAAAAGCAATTGAATTTTTCCTCCAATGCAGCTATTATACCGATATGGAAAAACTCATACAACCTCGCATCCTTAAAGGCTTTAGAGATTTTTTGCCAGAAGCCGAAATCACTCGTTCCAGTTTGATTGAAAAACTTACTGCCACCTTCCGAACTTATGGTTATGTGCCTATAGACACTCCTGTAATGGAGTATTCAGAAATACTTTTACGAAAAAGTAATGGAGAAACTGAAAAGCAAGTATTTCGCTTTCAAGACAATGGTGGCCGAGATGTAGCTCTCCGATTTGATTTGACAGTCCCCTTTGCTCGTTTTACCGCTGAACACAAAGATGAGCTATATTTTCCATTCAAACGATACCATATTGCAAAGGTTTGGCGTGGAGAAAAACCTCAGGCTGGCCGTTACCGAGAGTTTGTTCAATGTGATTTTGACTGCGTTGGTTCTGATAGTGCTTCCAGTGACTTTGAAATTCTCTCCTTAATGAAAACTGCTCTTTCAGCTATTGGAGTAGATGATATTACCATCCACCTAAGTCATCGAGGAATTTTCAACCAATTTCTAGAAAAAAGAAATCTTCAGGAAAAAAGTGAAGATATTCTCAGAATTGTAGATAAATTAGCAAAGATTGGTCAGGAAGAAGTATTGAGCCAGATCCAAGAAATTACTGGTGCTGTAGAAATTGCCCAAGATATTCTATGCTATATCAGTAAGCAAGATAGTTTTGAAGCCACATTGACCCAAATGGAAGACCTCGCAGGTGGTCCATCAGTTCATTCGCAGCGTTTGCGAGAAATTAGAGCCATGATGGAGGCCACTGGCATTGCAGACAGCTTTGTGCTTGATCCTTCCATCACCCGTGGACTAGATTATTACACAGGCGTTGTATACGAAACCTTCCTCAACCAATTACCATCCATCGGCTCTGTTTGCTCTGGTGGACGTTACGACAATCTCGCTGGGCTCTACATGAAAGATAGAGTTCCAGGAGTTGGATCATCCATCGGTCTCGACCGTTTGATTGCTGGACTAGAGCAGTTGGGTAAACTAGATCACAAGAAAAGTCATCTTGCTGTAGAAATTTTCTGCCTTGATGAAAAGCTTGCCATTGCCTATCAAACTACAGCTAATAAATTGCGTGCAGCAGGCATTTCCTGTGAAGTATTCCCAGATGCAAAAAAAATTACGGCACAATATACAATGGCAGAAAAAAAAGGTATTCCCTTTGGACTACTCATCAAGGAAGATGATGTAACAAAAGGTGTAGTTACTCTCAAAAATCTTCAAACAAGGGAACAGTTTGACTCTATTCCTTTGGAAGAAGCAATTACTATTCTGCAAAATACATAGTTATACAAAAAAACCTCCGTTACCAAGAATGACTCAAACTCCATTCATGGTAATAGGAGGTTTTTTGCGTATAGATACTCGAATATTAAAGGACTTCTTCCGCCATCCGAACAATATCCCCCACTCCATCCAAAAC
Source organism: Spirochaetaceae bacterium (assembly GCA_017646305.1). Next base: position 673 of record JAGCMR010000348.1, on the reverse strand, counting down.
AACGGTTGGTCGATAGGCGTATGTTTTCAGAGTATCCATAGTAGAAACACCAGATAATACAAGAACCGTAGACATACCACTTTCCAATCCAGAGATCACGTCAGTATCCATACGATCGCCCACCATTACCGCCTCACCAGAATGGCAGCCCAAAAGCTTGAGACCAGTTCGCATCATCAAGGGATTTGGTTTACCACAAAAATAAGCCTGAGTTCCTGTAGCCATCTCGATAGGTGCCACTAAGGCTCTACAAGCAGGGGTAATGCCGTTTTCAATTGGTCCAGAAACATCAGAGTTTGCCCCAATCAATCGAGCTCCATTCAAAACCAGATTTGTAGCCTTTGTTAATGAGTCTAGGGAGTAAGATTTACCTTCACCCATAACAACATAATCAGGATTTACGTCATTCATGGTAATTCCAGCATCATACAAGGCATTAAACAAACCAGCTTCCCCAATAGCATACACAGAACAACCTGGAGACTGTTCCTTTAAAAAAGCTGCAGTGGCAAGGGCACTAGTATAAAAATGTTTTTCTGGAACATCCAGTCCCATACGAGCCAATTTTTGCTGCAATTCCTTGGGAGTGGAGCCACTATTATTTGTCAAAAAAAGAAATTCCTTTCCTGTCCTTTGCAACCAACTGATAAAGTCAGCCACACCAGGAAGAATC
>JAGCMR010000347.1 GCA_017646305.1 Spirochaetaceae bacterium | reverse complement strand
TTCCTGCTTGGTCATTTTCATTGATTCCATGAACTGCTTCTTTTGCACAATGTAATCAGGAATAGCAATGATGATAAATATAATAGAAGTAATTATCAATAATTTTGCAGTGGTTTCCGCAATGAACACAATTCCATCCCAAAAGTTTGTGTTCATTAATGAAACAAGCTGCCGAGTTTCACTACGAATCAACAGATAGGCTGCAATGAAAATCACCGCTACCTTTACGATTGACTTTACTACGTTGAAGGCACCCTCAAAAGAAAAAAGGGTTTTCTTAAAATATTCACCGAACTTGGGCAATATCTTGGACATTTTTGGTTCAATAGTTTTTGTAGTAAAGATAAATCCCTTATTCTGAATAACATTGGCGGAGACACCTGCAACAATAGCCGTGGCTGCTATAGGAAGCACCATGCGAACCATAGCATACAAAAACTCCATGAGCAATTCACCGTCAGTAATGCTTGCAGTTGTACAACGTTCCATATAAAACCGAATAATCTGTACAAACCCACGAAGCAACCAGGGAGCAAGCAAAATAAGGGTTAGAACTGGCAGCAAAAGTACCAAACCACCAGTTAACTCTTGACTTTTAGGGATACGTCCTTCTTCACGGGCCTTACGAAGCTTATGCTCAGAAGGATCTTCTGTTCGTCCCTCATCTTCTGCAGAAGCAAACCACTGCAGGTGAATTTTAGGAAGCAAATCCTGTGGAGTGTCTACTTTTTCATTCAGCATCATAAGGGCTCCCCTATCTTAGCAAGCATTTCCTGAAAAATCACAAATGCTCCATCAAAAAGCCTGATAAAAAGGTCACACATTGGTCCCATAACCAAAAATAACAAAAGGAATCCCAACAACATGGTCAGAGGTATACCTTCTGACAAAAGGTTCATCTGGGGAGCAGCACGGGATAGCAATCCCATTGCCACTGAAACTAAAAAGAAGGTTCCTGTCAGGGGAAGTGCTATCATCATGGCATTGAAGAAAAGGCCAGTAAGACCTTCTAACAATAGTTGCAGAAAGGCAGTACGAGATTCTGCCACCACCAAGCTCATGGCATTCATGGATTGAATACTTTCTACCATGCCATGGAGAAAAACCTGCTGAAATCCTTCAGTAGTTAAAAACAACAGCATAGCAATAAGATTCAAAAACTGACCCATGAGGGGATTTTCTACCTGAGACAGGGCATCGTAGGCTTCGGCAGCAGAAAGTCCCATCTGAAAGGAAAAGAACTGACCTGCAGAGCTGAAGGCTGAAAAAAGGATGGTAATAAAAAATCCTGAAATTAGACCAAGGATTCCCTCACCCACCAGCAATAGCACATATTGTAAAGTAGAAATATCATAAATGCTGTCCAGCCCCTGATACCCGCCACCAAAAGCAGTAGGCAACACGAGAAAGGCCACATATCCTGCCAAAGCCACCTTTGCCACAGTAGAAACTGAACGAGTGGAAAAGAGAGGAAGTGTCATAAACATGGCCAAACACCGTGCTGCCACCAATAGATACAAGGGTGCCTTATCAAGAAGCTGTGATAGCACTTATCGCCCCACTGCAGCAATCATCTGGAAAATTTGAATAGTATATTCCCGTAGGGAGGTAAACATCCAACCTCCCAACAAAGCAATTACTGCAAGGATAACGAAGAATTTTGGTGCAAAGGTGAGGGTCTGCTCCTGAATAGAGGTGGTAGCCTGAAAGATAGCCACCACAAGACCAATAATAAGGGCTGCACCCAAAACAGGTGCTACCAAAGTAAGAATCTCAAATACTCCATCCCGCATTAACGCAACAACATCACCAATTGACATTTAGACCTCCAAACCTAGAAGTTTAATCCCTGCTTGACGGCACCAAAAACCTTTTGAATCATGGAAGAAGCATAGGACAAGGGATTTTCACGAATTGTAGCCTCTTCTTCAGCTATTTTGGAGAACAATCCGTCCAAAGCCTTTTCAGTAGCAAAGGTAGCAAGATCTACCTCAACCTCTGGCATGGGAGCATCCTTTCCAATAATAGCTGCAGCAGCATTAACTGGGGCACCAATCTGATTATACTTGGAGGTTAAGGTTGTCCAAGCAGAATCAGCAGAAATACCTGCTACCAAGGGATTTGACAAAGCATCGGAAATCTTGGGACGATACAGATCTACCAACTGACTGTAGGTTTTTTCCTTAAGATATTGGGTGGCAGCATCCTTTTCACCAGCAACAATGGCAATACCATCACTTACGGTCATTTCATCGATAACATTGTTAAAAATGGGAACAACTTCTTTAGCAGCTTCCTCTGCACTACGATTCAAGCGAAGCACAACATCGTCCACCAGCTTTTGACCACCAGGAATCTTTCCGATGTTCTCTATCATTACATTGGCTTCTTCTGGTAGCAAAATCTTAAGGGCATCATCCCCAAAATAACCATTGTCAGAAGCTAAGTTACCAGATGAGAACTTAATTCCTTCCACCAGAGCATCCTTCATAGCAGAAATGGCCTCAGAATTTGTAAAAGCGGGACCAGTGTTTTCACCATCTGCAAGACTAGTAGCGAGGGTACTTAAATCTGTACTGAGACAGGAAGTAAGAAAAAAAGATACAATACAACAAATAATAGCAAAAAACTTATATATTCTCATGGATATAACTATACCGTGAAGTAAAAAAATTAACAAGATAAAGACTTGAAAAGAAAATATTAAAATATACTTGTATTGCTGAATAATTTGCCGATATACTAGTGTAAACCTGTCTCTTCGGAAAATTGAAAAGTTTGAGCAGGTAATTGAAATGAATGTACGAGGATAGAAATGGCCAGACGCAGAAGACGCAATAACATAGGAAAAACTATCATACTGCTTTTTTTAATTATTATTCTTTTACTTGCGGGCTTGGTATGGTTTGACTATCT
>JAGCMR010000346.1 GCA_017646305.1 Spirochaetaceae bacterium | reverse complement strand
TTACGATAGTGCTTCAAACACTGTAATTTATACATCTTATATCAAATTGTTGAAATAGTCGGAGATATTGATGGATATTCAAGCCCTCATAAAAAATTTGCACCCCCTTGAAATTCGGGTGCTACTACGGTATTCACCAAGCGATGAACTGACGTCAGATTTATTGCAAAAAGAATTGGATTACAAAGAAGGACATGCAAATCAAGCCTTTTCATGGCTTTCGGGCAAGAATATTATTTCCGTTGTACGGCGGGAGCCCCACACCTTTTTTGAGCTTACAGACTTAGGTCGTGAGTATGCAGAAAAGGGGACTCCCGAAAGTAGAATTGTTTCTTTCCTAAAGGAGACTGGCTCCCACAGTTTGCCAGAAATTGCTTCTACCTTAAATCTGGAAAACAAGGATGTAGGAAGTGCCTTTGGTATGTTGTCCAAGCAGGGTGTCCTTGCTATGGACGGAGAAAAAAAGGCTGCCTATACTGGAGCTCCACTACCAGAATCCTTAACTGTTACAGCAGAATTGCTAAAAAAAGCTGTTGCAGCAGAAGCTGGTCTTCTGGATCAGGCAAACCTTTCTGAAGAAGAAAGAAAGATTATGGGTGGTTTGGCAAAGAAGCGTGGTGCCACTGATGTGCCCTTCCGTATGGTAGAGCGAGAAACTGTTGTATACAAGCTTGAACCTATCGCCACTGAAGTAAAGGCTGGTTTGGAGCAGGCTGGTATTACTGGTAACGAAATTGGCTCCCTTACTTCCAAGATTCTTTCTGACGGCAGCTGGAAGACTGGGACTTTCCGTGGATATAACATTGCAGTTCCACCTGCACGTATTATTCCTGGAAGAACAAATCCTTACGTATCATTCTTGGAAAGCGTAAAAGATAAACTCTGTTCCCTGGGATTTGAAGAATTTGACGGTCCACTGGTAGAAACCGAGTTCTGGAACTCTGACGCATTGTTTATGCCTCAGTTCCATGCTGCTCGTGATATTCATGACGTTTATTACGTGAAGAATCCTACCCACGCTAAGTTTATTGAAGAGCCCTATCTTTCCAATGTAGCTGCCGCCCACGAAAATGGTGGTAATACTGGTAGCCGTGGTTGGAATTATAGCTTTGACCGGGATTTTACTCGTCGCTTAATTCTCCGCAGCCAGGGAACCGTTCTGTCTGCCCATCAGTTGGCAAAGGCAAAGATTCCTGGCAAGTACTTTGGTATTGCCCGTTGTTTCCGCTACGACAAGGTTGACGCCACCCACTTGTCTGACTTTTATCAGACTGAGGGAATCGTACTGGGAGATGAGGTAAACTTGAAGACCTTGTTAGGCTTCTTGGAAATGTTTGCCGTAGAAATTGCAGGAGCAACTGATGTAAAATATGTTCCTGGTTATTTCCCCTTTACAGAGCCGTCCATTGAGGTGCACATTAAGCATCCTGTTCTTGGTTGGTTTGAGCTGGGTGGTTCCGGAATCTTCCGCCCTGAAGTAACTAAGGCCATGGGCATTGATGTACCAGTACTTGCTTGGGGAATTGGAATTGACCGTATGGCCTTGATGGCCTTGGGCTTGAACGACTTACGTGAATTGTTCAGTGAAGACATTGAGCAGGTTCGTCTCCGAAAAGCTCGATATTAATTTTACTCAAGAATAGCTCGATATTAGTTCGGCTAGGCTTGCAACTTTTAATTTTCTATAATTACACAAGGGCTGTCTTATAAGACAGCCCTTTTTACTTGCGTTTTCTTGATTTTACCTATATACTATTAGGCAAGAATTACAAAATGACAAACTTTGTCATTTTGAAAATCTGGAGATTGTAATGGCACAAACTGTACCTCAAATGTTAAAAGAAATTACCCTTCAGTATCCTAACGTGGCAGCTCAATATGCAAAGGATGAAGAAGGGAATTTTCAACCAGTAACTTACAAGCAG
>JAGCMR010000042.1 GCA_017646305.1 Spirochaetaceae bacterium | reverse complement strand
ATCGATTCATTACCACCTTGGAGCTTAAAGACGAAGAAATCGTTACTCCTCCCGATTCCCAGCTTTTCGTTGCCGCTGGTGCCGCCTTCTCTGCTGAACGGAGCTTAAGCTGTGTTCAGTCTGCAGACAAGCAGCAGCCCTTCCCCTTGCTGGGAGAATTCCGTGAAAGCCTGAAAAATCTGGTGGACGCAGAAATGAGTGAGGTGCAACGTTTGGAGCCCCTATTCCGAAACGAACATGAGCTAGAGGAATTTCACCGTCGTCACGCAGAGGAAATGGCTGCCTCCGCCAACTTGGAAACAGCAACAGGTCCTGTGTTCTTGGGGCTGGATGCTGGTTCCACCACCACAAAGGCGGTACTTATTGACGCTGCTGGTCGTATTTTGTGGCGTTTCTACGATGTTAATGCAGGAAATCCTGTGGATTTGGCAGTAAAGGTGCTTAAAGATTTGTATACCCAGATTCCCAAGGATGCCTATATTGCCCGTTCTGTTTCCACTGGTTACGGTGAAGCCCTGTTTCAGGCTGCCTTAGGTGTTGACTCTGGTGAAGTAGAAACCATTACTCACTATCGTGCCGCCGACTTCTTTGTTCCTGGAGTTGAATTCCTTTTGGACATTGGTGGCCAGGACATGAAGTGTTTGCGAATGAAGGATGGTGCCATTACTTCAATTCAGCTGAACGAGGCTTGTTCTTCTGGATGTGGAAGCTTCTTGGACAACTTTGCCCGCTCCTTGGGCATGGATGTGCGGGAATTCAGTCGCAAGGCTCTGTTGGCAGAACGTCCTGTTGACTTGGGAAGCCGCTGTACCGTATTCATGAACAGCCGTGTAAAGCAGGCTCAAAAAGAAGGTGCTACCGTAGCAGATATTTCTGCAGGTCTTTCTTATTCTGTTATCAAGAACGCCCTGTTCAAGGTTATTAAACTGCGCCGTGCCTCCGAAATCGGAACAAAGGTTGTGGTTCAGGGTGGAACCTTTAACAACGACGCTGTATTGCGGGCCTTTGAAAAGATTTCTGGAGTAAACGTATTCCGCCCTGACGTAGCTGGCTTGATGGGTGCCTATGGTGCCGCCCTCATTGCCCTAGACCAATGGAAGGACATGATTCGTCCTCCCGTGGGAGTGGATGAAGCCACCTTTGAGCCACCTACCATCCGTTCTAACATTGCCACCCCAGATCAGCTTGATTCATTTAATGTGGACTTGGAGCTTCGTCGCTGTGGCAAGTGTAATAACAACTGTCTCATGACCATCAACACCTTTACCGCTGGAGAAGGAGATACTCACAAGGCAAGTCGCTTTGTAACAGGAAACCGCTGCGAGCGTGGTGCCGAGTTGGGAGACGAGTTAAAGATTGTAGATGCCAGCAACAAGCACAACACTTCCACAGGCTCCGACCATGGAGACAAGAAGCTTCCTAATCTTTTTGACTGGAAATACAAGCGACTTTTCTCCTATTACAAGCCCCTAAGTCCAGAAAATGCTCCCCGTGGAGATGTTGGTCTTCCCCGTGTCTTGAATCTGTACGAAAATTACCCTCTGTGGTTTACCATTTTCACTGAGCTGGGATTCCGAGTGAGACTTTCTCCTCGTTCTAGCCGCTCCGTTTATGAAATGGGCTTGGAAACCATTCCCTCTGAATCTGTGTGTTATCCCGGAAAGATTGCCCACGGTCATGTGGAAGCTTTGTTAAAGCAGGGCATCAAGTTCATCTTCTATCCCTGTGCTCCCTACGAAATTAAGGAAGACGAGGGTGCCGGCAACCACTACAACTGCCCCATTGTTACCAGCTACCCTGAGGTACTCCGCAACAACGTAGAGGTGCTTCGCCGTGATCCTTCCATTACCTTTATGAATCCCTTCCTGCCTATTTACGACAAGGATAGGCTTGCAGTACGACTCCACGAGGAATTACAGGAAAAATTTGATATTCCTCTGGAAGAAATTACCAAGGCTGTGGATGCAGCTTGGAAGGAAATGGAAAAATTCAGAAAGGACACCCAGCAGGCAGGAGAGGAGGCCCTGACCCAGATGATTATCATGGGAGGACGGGGAATTGTACTGTCTGGCCGCCCTTATCACCTGGACCCAGAAATCAACCACGGTATTCCAGAAATGGTGGCTGGCCTTGGACTGGCT
>JAGCMR010000041.1 GCA_017646305.1 Spirochaetaceae bacterium | reverse complement strand
TGATGTAGGAATTGGACTTCTATTTTCTGCTTTAGAATTCGCTTCTGTTGTGTCTACAGATATTTCAGAACGAGCCGATGTTCGTGTTGCACGCTATTTACCTTCTTTGGCATGGGTTACTGGAATAAATCTTGATCCCGGAGACTATATCTTAAACATTGAATATAAAAATGAATCTGGTGCTTTGATTGCAATGGAGCAAAAAAATATAACTGTTTCTGCATCAGCAGTGAATCTTGTGGAGGGAATATGTCTAAAATAAAACTGGTAAATGTGTTTATTGTCACTTTGTTCGTTGCAACTTTGTGGAGTTGTGTCTCTTCTTCTAACGTTGCTCCTGAATGGGTAACAAATCCCGATTCAGTTTACAATTCAAAAGAGTATTTGTGGGCAGTGGGTAGTGGGGCTGACAGAAAAGGCTCTGAAAATGATGCTCTTGCTCTGTTAGTTCGTAGTATTCAGCAAAATGTGTTGGCTACTACCGAGGCTAATAAAACCTTGGCTGGAAGTGAAAAATCTGGGTATGATATAAATTACGATTTTTCCAGTTCTGTAGTTACTGCTTCATCCATCAAAGAAATTCCTGGTATTACATTTCCTCAAACATGGATTGCAGAAAATGGTACTGTTTATACCTTGGCTTTGTTAAATCGTCAGGAGGCAGGAAGATATTATCGCCAAAAGATTGCAGACTTGACTGCTGTGGTGGAAAGTGAAATTGTATTTGCTTCTGCCCATAAAGGAACCTTTGCCGCCTTGAATGCTCTCCAAAATGCAGTTCAGGTAGCTTGGGAAAATCAAGGATACATTGATACCTTGGCTGGAATTCATTCCGATATGTACCGTCTCGTTTCTTTAGATTATGAGTCTGCACAAGCGGTGGAAGTGTTAGCCGCTCGTCAAAAAGAAGCTATCATGGTGGCAGTAGAAATTGAAGGTGATTCTAATGGAAGGATTGCTGCTGTCCTAGAAACCACCTTAGCTGATTTAGGCTTGAAAATCACTTCAGCTTCTGAGCCCACTGCTGCCTATCTTTTTAGAGGAAAGGTAATCATGGAGCCATTGAAATTAGATAATAAATACGAATATGCACGTTTTGTTCTTGATATAGATTTAATAGAAACAGCGTCTGGAAAAATACTTTTTCCCTATTCTGAAACTGGACGGGAAGCTCATGTTTCTTATTCAGAGGCTAGTCAACGAGCTTTCAGAACCATGGAAGATATGTTGGAGAAAGAGTTTGTTCCGCAGTTTTTAGATTTTTTGAACACTACTGCTGACTAAGATTATCTATAATTCTTTTAAACTCCACTGTTGACATTGCTTGCATCCTTTGCTATTTACTGACATTTATGCTATACTTCTTGCATTATGGCAGAATTATTAGCACCGGCAGGCAATGTTGAAGCATTGGATGCCGCCATCGGTGAAGGTGCCGATGCAGTATATTTAGGATTAAAATCATTTAATGCCCGTTCTCGTTCCACCAATTTTGCTTGGAATCAGTTCGAGGCAGCAGTTCAGTCTGTTCATCGTCAGGGAAAAAAGATTTTCGTTACCGTTAACACCGTTAGTGAAGAGCGGGAAATGGAACGACTCTATCGTTTTTTGGCATATTTGGAAAAAATTGGCCCAGATGCAATTATCGTTCAGGATTTTGGCGTCATTCGCATGGTACAGGAATTTTTCCCAAAGCTGACTGTCCACTCTTCTACCCAGATGAATGTGGCTAGTGCCAAGGCGGTGAATCTGTTGAGCAAGCAGGGCGTGAGCCGAGTGGTTCTGGCTCGTGAGTTGGGCTTGGATGAAATCAAGCATATTCGTCAAAACACTTCCGCTGAACTAGAAGTCTTTGTTCATGGTGCCCTCTGTGTCAGTGAATCTGGGCTCTGTCTTTTTTCCAGCTATCTTTGAG
>JAGCMR010000040.1 GCA_017646305.1 Spirochaetaceae bacterium | reverse complement strand
TGCTGACTTATAACTTCTCTTTCGAGAAGCTCGTCGTATTTCTTCCCTTCCCTCATAATGTTTAAGACCATGCGATTTACATCGCTTTGCTTTCGCAAGTGAAGCTAGTTTATCACAAATCGTTTCACTTTGTCAAGCACTTCTCAAAAACTTTTTCAAGTTTTTTTGTCGTTGTCGTTACTCAGTCGCTCGTAGCGTCTGTCTTGCGACAACGAGTGAGAATATATCACAGCTCATTTGTTTTGTCAACATTTATAATTCTATTTTTTTAAAAAATCTCACTTTTTTTTACAAGCTTTTTTAATTGACAATAAAACAGGAGCTATGCTATTATTAATGGCATTTTTATCTTTATAATAAGGAATATATTGTATGAGTGACAAGAAAAGCGTCTCACCAAAAAAAATTCTGATAAGTGCTGGTTCCATAATCATCTTGGTTTTGGCAGCCATTTCATTTATCTTTATTCCAGCCATGGTTCAGGGCGGAGGATCTGAGATTCCTCCTTTAGGTTATTATAATAAGAAGCCTATTGAATATAAGCAAGGAACTTATTTCACTTCCTTGGTTCAGTTCTATTCAGAACAAGTTGGAAGCGAAAACCTACAGAGTGCATATTTCGATATTTTTAATACAGCCTTTAACGGTGCAGTATTGAATGAAGCTTTTACACAGGCTGTAGATGCTACAGGATACGTAGTGCCAACAGCTTTGCTTGATCGGAATATGATTCCCTATTTTTATGATGAAAACGGAGTATATTCCAAGAAGCTTTTTAATGAGGCTTCTGATAGTACAAAGATTGAATTACGTAACTCCCTTGAAAATAGTCTTGTATATCAGCGATACACAGATGACCTTTTTGGTTCTGCTTCTGAAAAAATCGGTGATTATGCCATGTACGGCTTGAAAACTCCTTCAACAGAAATTGCTTTTATCGATTCTATGGGTGAAAATCAGAGAACCTTCCAGGTTGTTTCCTTCGATATGACAAATTATCCTGCAGCAGAGGCTATTACATGGGGGCAGAATAATGCTGACTTGTTCACACAATATGATCTTTCCGTAATTTCTCTTGCAGATGAAGTTGCCGCAAACAATCTTTTGAAGCAGTTGCAGAACAATGAGATTTTATTTGAGGATGCCGTAACTGAGTTGTCTCGCAACTATTATAGTGGTACCGATGGTAAGCTTTTGAATAAATACAAGTACCAGTTGAACAATATCGTTACTGATGAAGCTTCCTTGAATGCACTTACTGCTCTTACAGAAGGACAGCTCAGCGGTGTTGTTGCTACAACTAATGGTTATTCAATTTTCCGCGGAGATGGAGCTTCCATTCCTGCAAACTTTGAAGATGAAACATTGGTGGATGCAGTAGTCAGCTATATGAGAAGCTATGAGTCTGGCTTAATTGAAACCTATTATCTTGATCTGGCTCAGGATTTTTGGAATGTAGCAAGTGTTTCAGGTATGGCAGAAGCATGCAGACAGTTTGAAGTGCAGCCAACTGAGGTTGGCCCCTTCCCTCTGAACTACGGTAGTTCTCCTCTGTTTCCTTCTATGAGTTCCACTGATGTAGCCTTGAATGGAGCTGCTTCCAATGAAAACTTTATGAAGACTGCCTTCTCAATGCAAATGGATGAAATTTCCAGTCCTATTGTATTGAACAACTATGTTGTAATGCTCATGTTAACAGAAGAAGCTACAACTCCTGTAGAAAATGATGCAGCAATGTTTGATAGTTATGTTGTTCAGTTTGATCAGGTTGGCGTTCAGAATGCCATTATGACAAGCGATAAATTGCAGAATGATTTCTTAACTGTCTTCTTTAAATATTTTATGGGGCTTGAATAAGATTGGTAAATCTGAGAGCTAAAGTATCATAGATGTCTATCAAAAATGATACAAACAAGCCCTGCCTGGTAGAAACTAGACAGGGCTTGTCCGTTTTATATGAAAACAGATTTTTATACTCAAAATATAATCCAACAGCCAATATAGAACGACTGGTGGATACCTTAGAATTTAAAAATGACACACTCATTCTTTGTTTTTCTCCAATCCTAGGATATGGATTAAACAAACTAGCAGAAAAATTGCCTACAGGCTGTTTTATGCTAATCATAGAAGCAAATAAAGATTTACTTGAACTATATAACCAAGATTTTATTAATGCAAAGAAGTTTGCAACAGAAAATCCTAGTGACACATCTTTTCCCAAAGCTGCAGCTTCCAATATTGGATTTTTAGGTCCCAGTCGATTAGATGATATATACCATCTTTTAACAAAAAAAAATCAAGTAACAGATAACGGTGTTCAGATTCCACACCCAGGTTCTTTTAAATATTGTGTTCGAATCGATTTTTCTGCAGCACCAGCATTGAGACAAGAGGAATACCAGCGTATACAACAAAGAGCGGAGCTTGCAGTAGCTAATTTTTGGAAGAATCGATTAACACTTATAAAAATGGGGAGACTTTATCATCGAAATATCCTGAGAAATCTAGCTCTTCTTCCCTATAGCCATGAAATTCCAATAAATAAAATCAATTACCCTGTATTAGTATTAGGGGCAGGCCCTTCAGCAGACAAGACCATAGAAATCCTGTCTTCCATGACAAAGGAGAGTCGTAAAAAACTTTTCATTTTGGCAGTAGATGCAGTTATTCCAGCCTTGCTAGCACAAAAGATAACACCAGATCTTGTTTTGGCCTTGGAATGTCAGCACGCAATACAGCAGGCCTACACAAATACTTCTGATTCAGAGCTTTTTGTGGTAGCAGATCTTACCTCACGCCCTTCTATTTTGCATTATGATACATGCCAGAAAAAAAATCCAAATAACAGGGAAAATTTGGGCAAAAACTGCAGCGGAGGTTCCACAGCCTTCTTTTCAACAGAATTTACTGGAAGCAGATTTTTAGAACGACTACAACAGCAAAGGTTTATTCAGCAAGTACTTCCTCCTATGGGGTCAGTGGGAATTGTAGCTATGGAAATGGCACTGCTTTTAAGAAAAAATACAAATGTACCAGTATATGTTTCAGGATTAGATTTTTCTTTTTTGCTGGAACGAAGCCACTGTAAGGAAAGCTTTCAGGTTAAAAATACATTTTTAAAGACAAATCGAATAAATCCAGCTGGTTCCTACCACTGTCTTACAAACCCCACCACTGAAAAGCAACTAGGGAAATCAGGAATGGTTTATACTGACCAGATTTTATCCTATTACCGACAGATTTTTTGTGATCGCTTTCAAGGGATAATCAATGCTTACGATGTGGGAAATCACGGACTGGATTTGGGGCTAGAAAGAAGGGATTTTTCACAAATAGCTTCAGAAATCAGTCTTATGAAAAGTATAAAGCCCCTGGAAACAGCTCCAAGTAATGGTACTACAGTAAAAAATCTGAAGTTGGCTGAAAAAATACGAGAGTTTTATCTCGCAGAAGAAGCTATCCTACATGAATTGAAAGAGGGACTTTCCACTGGAAATATCAGTCAGGAAAGAATCTTGGAGATTCTTGAAGAAGCAGATTATCTTTATCTTCACTTTCCTGACGGCTATAAACCAAGCCTTGATATTTCCTTTTTGAAGCGGGTTCGTTCAGAAATCGATTTTTTCCTAAAAGACATTACTCTAGGAAAAAAACTTCTGGAAGAATAGGGAAGTCCTATTCCTCCTTTGTTTTCAACACTGCAAGGAAGGCTGACTGTGGAAGCTCCACGTCTCCCACCATCTTCATACGCTTCTTTCCTTCCTTCTGTTTTTCCAAGAGCTTTCGTTTTCGAGTAATATCTCCACCATAGCATTTTGCCAACACGTCTTTTCGCAAAGCATTGACTGTTTCTCGGGCAATAATTTGACTACCGATGGCCCCTTGTATTGCAATCTTAAATTGCTGGCGGGTAATCTCTTCCTTCAACTGAGCACAAACATGACGGGCTCTATCGTAGGCATTTCCCTTGAATGCTAACTGAGCAAGGGCATCAACCCCCTTTCCATTGATAAGAATGTCAATCTTTACCAACTCTGTAGGCTGATAGCCGATAATATCATAATCAAAGGAAGCATAACCGCGGCTATAGCTTTTAAGACGATCATAAAAATCAAACAAAACTTCTGCCAAGGGCATTTCGTAGGTAATTTCTACGCGCTTTTCATCCAAATACTGCATATTTGTCTGAACACCACGTTTTTCTGTACACAAGGCCATGATGGAACCAAGATAGGTAGCGGGGGTTATGATAGAAGCTCGAATATAGGGTTCTTGAGCACCAGCAATACGCCCCTGATCGGGATAATCAGCAGGATTGTCAATAAATTTTTCTTCACCACTAGTGAGCTTAATTAGGTAACGAACTGAAGGTGCAGTGAAAATTACTGCCTGATTATAGTCACGCTCCAATCGCTCCTGAATAACCTCCAAGTGCAGAAGTCCCAAAAAGCCACATCGGAAACCATGGCCCAAAGCCAAAGAAGAGTCTTTTTCGTACACAAGGCTAGCATCATTAAGAGTAAGTTTTTCCATACTGTCTCGCAACTCCTCATAATCGTTGGAGTCGATGGGATAGATGGAAGAAAATACAACAGGCTTAACTTCTTTAAAGCCAGGCAAAGCTTCCTGAGCAGGATCATCTGCTAAGGTGATGGTGTCACCAACACGGACATCTGAAACAGTTTTAATTCCAGCAATAATGTATCCAACGTCACCTGCTTCCAGCTGCTTTGTTTCCTCTAGTTTAATTCTGAAAATACCAGTTGATTCTACCTTGTATTCCGTACCACTATTCATAAATCGAATTGTCTGTCCAGGTTTAAGTGAGCCATCAATCATTCGCAGGTGAACAATAACTCCACGGTAGGGATCATAGTGGCAGTCGAAAATCAAGGCACGCATCTTTCCAGCGGGGGCTCCAGATGGAGGTGGAAATCGATTTACAATAGCCTCGAAAAGCTCATCAACACCCTTTCCTGTTTTTGCAGAAACAAGCACTGCAGATTCCCCGTCTAAGCCCAAGTCATGCTCAATCTGATGTTTGGCACTGGGAATATCTGCTGCAGGCAGGTCAATTTTATTAATAACAGGAACAATCTCAAGATTATGCTCCAAGGCCATGTACATGTTGGAAAGGGTTTGGGATTCAACCCCCTGAGCTGCATCTACCAACAACAAGGCTCCCTCACAGGATGCAATAGCTCGAGAAACCTCGTAGGAAAAGTCTACGTGACCAGGAGTGTCAACAAAATTCAACTCATACTTTTGCCCATCGGCGGCAGTATAGGGAATAGTTACAGCCTGACTCTTTATTGTAATACCACGTTCACGTTCAATATCCATGGAATCAAGAATCTGGTTCTGGAATTGTCTATCATCAATAATCTTTGCCTTCTGAATCAGTCTATCAGAAAGGGTTGACTTTCCGTGGTCAATATGAGCCACGATACAAAAGTTTCTCTTGTGTGCTAAATCTGCCATAATTTCCCTATAAATAAGCCTCCTGAGCAAAACTACAAGAGGCGTGATTTTTTCGTGAAAGTATTGTATTAGAAATAGAAGGGACTGTCCAGAGGAGCCCCCACTGCAAGGCTTACCTCAAAATACCCATTCTTCCGTTTCTTTGTGTACAACTGGGCATAAATGGCATCCTTTGTTTTAGGTACTTCAATCTTAATAATATCCACAGGATCATGAACAGAAAAACCTGACTCATCTGCAATCTCCCCCGGTAAAACTGAGACCACAGTGTAGCTTTTTTTGTTCTTGTGGGTGGCAGACTTTAATTCCATACCAAAAATTGGTAAAAAAGCATTGGAAATCAAATCTCTCTGATAGATTTCATACCCTGGTTGATCGGGACGTTTTTCTAGATATACAGGTAACAGCTTCTCTGTTCCAGCACCTTCTCCATTGGAAGAATCAGGTGAGTACACTGAAAGTTGTACAACTGTTTCTGCAAGCATGGTTTTAAGTATGTTATGAAAATCATCGATTCCCGTAATGGAAACACCATTTACAGCTGTAACAATATCACCTTTACTTAAACCAGAACGCTGTCCACTGCCACCGGGCATAAGGTATTGCACTAAAAGTCCTTGTGGTGTTTCAAAAAATTGATCCACAGGAGCATCCTTGCCGTAAGCACCAATCCAACCATGTTCCCGTAAGCCACCAGCAGCAAGAATTGGCAGTTGAGCCTTGAGATATTCCACAGGAATAGCAAAGTTCAAGCCTTCATATTCCAGCATACCTGCAAAAACGATAGCCTCTACATTACCCTTTTCATCAATAATAGGTCCACCAGAGTTACCAGAATTGATAGCTGCATCAATCTGCATCACTGGCCCCATGGCCAATAGACGGCGGCCCTTAGCAGAAACAATGCCAGATGTTAAAGTCCACTCCAAGCCAGCAGGTGAACCAATGGCATAGATTCGCTCTCCCACGTCAAGTTCTTGGGAAGAACCAAGGGGGAAAACATATGGAGCATCAATTTCTGTTTTCAAAAGAGCCAGATCAAGCAAGGGATCCCAGCCTACAACCTTGGCAGGAATCCGTGTTTCTGGGTCAGAGGAAAGCTTAATATACAGGCGAGAATAACCTTCGTACTGAGGGTCAACCTCTGGTTGAATCACGTGATAGTTGGTAATGATGTAGCCTTTTTTATCAATAAAAAAACCAGAACCAATGGCCCTGTTTGCATATCCCAATCCCCGAGAGACGTGAATTCCTAAATCTACCCAAATGGTAACTGTTCCACTGATATAATCTGACACAGCATGGGGAGAATCCTGGGGAACTCCGTATCCAGGAACCGAAGATAGAATTTTTTGGTCAAGATCTTGTTTTTGTTCCACCAGAGCATCATTTAACGGATAATCCACAGCCTTTAAAGATGAAAGTAATCTGTGGGCTTCTAGGTAGTTCTTATTTTTCAAGGCTTCTTGGTATTGCTGAAGTACTTTTTGGCTACAAAGCTCAAGTACTTGAGAAATAGCTTCATTTTCTACAGTTGAATTTCGTTGCAATAAACTTGAACGCCACAAAGCTTTAACACTTTCTGTTTCCAGCATTTTAGTTATGGTGGAAATCTCATTTTTGATTACATCAGCCTCGGTGTAATCTAGTGGAACAAATTCATCCTGGGGAGTAGAACGACAACTCTCCAGGATGAGAAAGGAAAAGAGAGCCAGTATCAAAACTGACCGAAATCTTTTATTCATCAAGCAAAACTCCAAAATAGAAGTTCGAGATTTTTATTCCAGAACATCGTGCTCCAACTGCGGTAGAACTTGCCTTTTTTTCCATCTGGATTATCATGGATCGACCCTGCTCTCCCATTTCATCTATCTTCTCCTTGAGAAAAATAGATACATCAGCAGAACCTGCTTCTCCCAGCCAATACACTCCCTCTACAGGAATAATGGTCAAATCTCTGTAGATTAAACCATCTTGATTTTCTGTGGTAACACGAACAGGTACCTGATTTTCCATATAAACAGTAACAATTTCAGTAGAACCAGGAATTTTAAACACAGCTCGAGAATTCTGTGTTCCCCCCTCTT
>JAGCMR010000345.1 GCA_017646305.1 Spirochaetaceae bacterium | reverse complement strand
TTAAGCCGCTGGGCTTCCAAAAGCTTGCCTTGATTTTCTAATTCCGCCACCCGATCCTCAAGTTCTGCTCTGATTCTATCTGCTGCTGAGGTAAGCATTTCTGGTGGCACCACAAAGTGCTTGGCAGGATAAATGGTTGTTTCGTCCAGCTCTTCTATAGTGTCTCCGGTAATAGTATTGAACCTGCGGATTCGAACAATTTCATCCCAATCCAGCTCAATTCGGTAGGCTTGGTCATTTTCCACGTATGCAGGATAGACTTCCAGCACGTCTCCACGGATACGAAATTTACCACGGTCAAGAATTGCATCATTTCGCTCGTATTGCAAACCGATGAGTTGGCGAGCAAAGGCTGCAGGATCTAGGGTTTGCCCCTTTTCTAGGTGAATTCTCATGTCCTTGTACAGGTCTGGCATTCCCAAACCGTAAATACAGGACACAGTGGCCACCACAATAACATCCCGCCGTTCCATAAGGCTGTAGGTAGCAGAAAGCCGCAAACGGTCAATTTCATCGTTGATAGCAGCATCTTTTTCTATATATAAGTCTCTGGCAGGAACGTAGGCCTCTGGCTGATAGTAGTCGTAGTAGGATACAAAGTATTCCACCGCATTGTGAGGAAAGAAGGATTTAAACTCACGATACAGCTGGGCAGAAAGGGTTTTGTTGTGACTGATAATGAGGGTGGGCCTTTGTACCGCCTCAATAATCTTGGCCATAGTAAAGGTTTTTCCACTACCAGTAACACCCTTCAGTGTCTGGTATTTATCTCCTCGCAAAAAGCCCTCTGCCAACCGCTGTATTGCCTGGGGTTGGTCTCCTGAAGGTTGGTAAGGTGCCACAACTTGAAACTTACGCATGAAATTCTCCTATCATGAGGATACCACAGCAAGAAAAGTATTGCAATGTTGGGAAAGAAGGTGGGAAAAGCAGGTCAGCCAAGAGATTTTATGATTGTTTACCAACCTTTTTTACGGCCAACTCCAGTTCTAGATCATGGAGTCCGAAATATGCTTTCATTAAAAAATCTAGGGGTATCATTTCGATGACTTGAGCACTGGGAATATTATAAAACCACTGGTAATACGCATAAAATTCACCAATCCAATCAGGCATAAAACCGTCCATGGCTTTTCCAGACTTTAAGGTATAGTTTTCCGTTTTACAAAAATAATCCCACAATTCTTTTGCCATCATAGTGTTTACGTAAGCTTGGGACTCATCAATACTTTTTCGTGTCTTGCTTTTCATGTAGCTTTGTATAAAATCCTGAGTATCTTTATCAGGAAAAGATTGTGCCACATAATCAAAGAGTTTACCCTGATTTTCTACCACATCATCTAAATACACATCTGAGTATGCATGCATTTTATTACCCCTCAAACAGTGTGCTAAACACTCTGGTTACTTTATTTGCATCAGAATCTACTAAATCCTTCATTTTTTTTCTTGCAGTCACATCACGATGATTATACCGAGCATTGAATTCACTATACTCAACAAAAAGCAAATCATCCTTCAACTCAGATAGCCGTGAATAGGCATATTCAGATTTAATGCAATACTGAATTCCCAAACCACCCAAGGATAAAAGCTCTTCCAGAATATCCATATCAATATTGTCACGGACAAATTCTTTGGCAATATAAAAAAACGATGCATTGGCACGCCATCCCTTGATAACATCATATTCTGATGTATCAATGCCATATTTCTCAATAAACCGCTTTGCCAACATCCTGTATCTTTTAGAATCTGCTGCATCCCGATGCTTCATCAATTCCGCAAGCCATGCAAGAATATCTTTTTCTTGGAAATCAAGGATTTTTAAACCATCTGTTTCCAATACGTATTTATGAACCCAGCCATTCGTATCATTGACTTTACAAACTGCCCATTCTTTTGCCAAGTGAACATTTTCTGTCAAATAAAACCCTTTGCCGTAATCATGTTTTTCGTCTCCACAACCATAGGTGGGCACAACAACTTTCTCAGAGGTTCCATGATACAAGAGGATTCTTCCCATTCTATCTTCTCCTGTTCCAAAGGATACCACAGCAAGGAAAGTATTGCAATGTTGGGAAGGAAGGTAGGAAAAGCAGGTCAGAAAAAATGTAATTTTTCCCTGATTCTAGGTCAGAAAAAATGTAATTTTTACATCAATTCAGGTCGGAAAAAATGTGATTTTTCCCTGATTCTAGGTCAGAAAAAATGTAATATTTCAATTGTTTTAGGCCAGAAAAAATGATACTATCTTGTGTATGGAACGATTTGCAATGACTCAGTTGCTGGAGTGGAAGAATAAGAAAAACAGAAAGCCCTTGGTAATCATGGGAGCTCGGCAAGTGGGAAAAACCTGGCTTATGAAAACATTTGGGGAGTTGTACTACAAAAATGTTGCCTACATTTCCTTTTACAACAATACTCCCATGAAAAATATCTTTGAAGTTGACTATGATATCAAACGAATTCTTTCTGCCATTAACATTGAAGCAGGATTTACCGTCTCGCCAGAGGATACCCTCATTATTTTTGATGAAATTCAAAATGCACCAAAGGCTTTTGAATCTTTAAAATATTTTTATGAAAATGTTCCAGAATATCACATCATGGTGGCAGGCTCTCTGCTGGGAGTCGCTCTCCACGAAGGAATTTCCTACCCAGTGGGAAAGGTTGATATGCTCAACTTGTATCCATTGAGTTTTCGGGAATATCTTTGGGCTGTGGGAGAAAGGGAATTGGCTAATGTGCTTCCCACCAAAAATTACCCAATGATTGATAGCTTTGCAGAAAAATATATATTTCATCTGAAAAATTATTATTATATCGGTGGAATGCCAGAGGTAGTGGAAGCTTTTAGAGTAAATGGAGATTATAATGAAGTGCGAGAAATTCAAAAAAATATTCTCCAGCAATACCGAGGAGATTTTAGTAAACATGTAAAGGCAAGTGAAATCCCCAGAATCAACATGGTTTGGGAAGCTATTCCCATGCAATTAGCAAAGGAAAATAAAAAATTCTTTTTTGGAAAAATAAAAAAAGGTGCACGCAGTAGTGAATTTGAGATTGCTATACAGTGGCTTACTGATTCTGGATTAATTCATAAGGTTCATCGAGTAAATGAACCAAGAATTCCCCTTTCTGCCTACAAAGATTTTTCTGCTTACAAGCTCTTTCTCTTGGACATTGGCTTACTGGGAGCCCTTGGGGATGTAAGTGCTAAAACCATTATTCAAGGGAATACTTTATTTGTGGAATTTAAGGGTGCATTGACAGAGCAATATGTCTTGCAACAATTACTCTGCGAAACATCGTACACTCCCTATTATTATGGAAGTGAAAAAGCAACTTTTGAGCAAGATTTTTTGATTCAACAGGAAATGCAGATTGTTCCCATTGAAGTAAAGGCAGAAACAAATGTTCACTCCCAAAGCCTAAAAGCCTTTTGCGAAAAATTCAATCCGCCCTTGGCTCTGCGATTTTCCCTGCTACCCTACAAAAATCAAGGATGGATGGAAAACATACCCCTGTATGGTGGCTGTTTCCTATAAAAAAATGCCTGTACCAGAAAACCAGTACAGGCACTAGGAGGTTTTATGGCTGCTTCTTTACAAAACAGCCATGAACAAGAACTATATTTTATAAATTACAGCTTGATTGCGTAACCTGCAGAAATATTGAAGTTGCGGCGAATACCAAGCTCGTTTTCGATGGTAGTTCCCATAAATTCTGCCTTTCCCTTTACAGGAGTAAAGTCATTTACATAGCTCAAACCAGCAGTAATAGAACCAGGTCCAACGGGAATAGCAACTTCTACACCAGCAACAAGACCAGGAATAAATCCTGTTACCTTATAGTCACCCATCTTTTCAGAATCCTTTTCACCATCCAATTTTGAGTGTAGGGTTGGAGCTCCAAAAGGAATGGAGAAGTTCATACCCAACATAGGGGTAATAACAATAGAACTTACAGGAATATCATAAGTTACCAATACAGGAATGTCAAAAGAGTTGTATGAGTAATGAGATGAGTTTTTATTATCCTTTGCATAACCGATAGCATTTCCAAAGGTCATACCAACTTCTAACTGTACACCTAATTCAGGCAAGAAGGGCATGTTATAGCGACCATAGATGGAACCTCCACCATTTACGGCAAATGCATTCTTTGTATCATCTGGCTTATCATCTACCTGGGATCCCAAGTTCATACCAAAAGTTCCCTTTGCACCCACTGTAATCTGGGCACAAACCATGCTAACTGAAATGGCAGCTACAGCTACCAATGCAATAATCTTTTTCATTGCAATCTCCTTTGTTTGTTGTGTAAAGCACTATATCATTTTTGCTTTCTTTTGTAGTGAGTATTTATATACTTTTTTTTGGTGAAATTTATCACTAGTTTTTAATGAAAGACTACTCTATTATTTTATTACAAGGCTATGCTATACTATTAAAATGGATAAACTTATAATTATTGATGATCATCCTATGGTTAGAGAAGGACTTTCCAACTGGATACGGGAAAATACCAGTTGGCAGTTAGAAAAACGACTCGCTTCTTTTGAAGATGTCAAAGTTTTTTTACAAGATTATGTTCCAAATCCAGAAGATACTGTTATTGCCTTAGTAGATTTGTCCTTTAAAAAATCAAATAATTCCCAAGAGCTTTTTTATGGATATGATATCATTCCCCTACTTAAAGAACATGGCATAAAAAGCATTGTATATTCCAGTCATGAAACAGGCTCCATTATAGCTCATGCACTAGATAGCCAGGTGGGAGCCCTAGGCTATGTAAGCAAAAATGCAGATACCAGCATTTTAAAACAAGCCCTAGACTCAGTTGCAAGAGGAAAACGCTTTATTCAGCAAGATTTAGTTGATTCTTACATCGATATAAATTCCATTATGGGGCTTTTAACTCGTCGGGAAAAGGAGTTGATCAAGCATCTTTGTTCAAAACTCACCAATGAAGAAATTGCCCAGGTTATGGGAATATCTGAACGAAGCCTTGCAAACTATTTTTCTCGAATCTACAGTAAAACTGGAGTAGAAAACCGTCTGCAACTGGAGGAATATTTTAAGTACCACTAGGCTACTGCCTCAAAAGTATACCCTGTAACGAAACAGGGCTATTCAGCGTCAGCAATGGTAAATTTATTTGGAAAGTACTTATAGAGCAGTTTATCCAATCCCAAGGCTCCATAATAGCCAACACAAACAGCAAGTGTCTTATCTACAAGATTTACTGGCACTCTGGCAAACCAGGCAGAAAGAAATAAAGGTATTTGTTGCTGTAGCATGAGATAGGTAATTTTTTTTGACTCTATGGGTTCTTGGTATTCAAATAATTTATAGAGAATGTTAAAAATAAAGGCTCCTTCTAGGCTAATCACCATGGTTATGATAAAAATCAGGATAAAAAGGTCAATAAATAGCAATTTATCCTTTTTTCTTTGATATAACTGCACAATGGCCACCATGGAAAGGCTGCAAAAAACAAAGAAGAAAACAAGATATCCTTCTGTTTCAAATATAGGAATAAGGGGGACAATCGTATGAAAGGTAAAGGCGGAAACAATACCACTAACCCAACCAAAAAAAGAAGCAAGAACGGTAAAGATGGTATCATTGTACAGGGGAAATTTCCACAGAGGTTGGAGATTTGACACTCCATTCAACAAACCACATACAATGCCTAAAATTACTTGGAACAAAAGAGAGTATTTTCTGTGCAAAATCATGATAGCTAAATATATATCTTTATTGAAAAAAAATCACTATTATTTTAGGATAAACTTGTTTTTCAGGAGGGATGATGTTAAAAAATCGAAAGGCTTTTGTGATAATGTGCTTGATTATGTTGTGCTCCATTCTTACCAGCCAAGAAGTACAAAATCAACCATCCCAAGATGTGCTCACCATCCGATCTAACACAAGTACACAAGAAGTTACCTACAGAGAGCTGCATGAAGTATGGCAGGAGATTCTTTTTTTATATAATAAAATCACTTCATTCCAGTACACAAAAGAAGAAGAACAACGATTTATTCAGCTCTTGTACAAGTATCTTGATGTTATTTCTATTCATCAATCTTCAGAATTATATACGTTTATGCAGATTCATGATTTTCCCAATTACGAAAATTTATCTTTTTTAGAACAAAACGTAGAAAAATTATTACAAGCTACCCAGAATTTTACAGAAAATCATCAGTTAAGTTCACTTCATAACCTAGACAAGCTTTTTATTCAAGTTCAGGATGATTACATAAACTACACCTATCATAATACCCAAGAATTTAATGATTCTAGCTTTATGATGTCTCTGATTTTTATCGTTTTTGTAGTAAGTTCCATTGTTATTATTTTTATTTCTCTGTTATATGCCCATTCAATACGAGAAAAAACCTTGCTGAAAACGAAAATTCAAGAAAATGAAAGCATTACCAATGTCATTGTCCAAGTGCAGGAAGATGAGCGAGAGCGAATTTCAAGGGATATTCATGACACTGTTTTACAAGACATGAGAGTAGAACAATTCTATCTTGATCGTCTCCGTCCCTTAATTTATCCAGCCACCGCTGATTCAGAAAATTGCCACCTCACAATCCAAAATAAGGCAAAAAACAACTTGCCAGCAGACTCTTTTTCTATAAATCTTGAAAAGATTCAAGATTTATTTGAATCCATACTTTCTTTGAAAAAAACAACTTTAAAAAATATTACCACTATTGTAAGAAATCTCGTTCCTCTAGAAATTACTTCAGAAAAATACAAGCAAACTCTTAATGATTTAGTGAATAAATTTACAAAAGATTGGGGAATTTCTTGTAGCTTGTACGCACCAACTGATATACTTTTGGAAAAGCTTTCCGACACCCAAAAAATTCACATTTATCGCATTATACAAGAAGCCATAACAAACGCAGCAAAGCATGCAAAGGCAGAAGAAATTGTAGTGGTAGTGCGAGAAGATATAAAATCTGAACCGAACAAGCTTTTTTTCTTTATCACAGACGATGGTTGCGGAATAAAAATGGATCAAGAAGCTCAAAATTCAGAAATGAGTACAAAGCTAGGACTTAAGGGAATGTATGCCCGCTCCCAAATCATCAATGCAAACCTAGACATTTCTAGCGATGAGGAAACAGGCACTCAAGTAACCCTTTCTCTAGAAATTTAAGTTAACAGCGGACACCATTTCTCCCCTACTCTTCTGTTAAACTTACCTGAAGGTCTAGGTATTTTCCTTTGCGGTAAACAGTTACCTTTACGGTGTCTCCTGGTCGCTTACTTTCCAAAATGGAATAATAATCGGCTAAGCTGGTAACGCTAATACCATCTATGGCGGTAATAACATCTCCACCAAGATAGATGATGCGACCATTGCGGCTACTTCCGTAGCGAACAGCCTCGGTACCAGCTTGGATTCCAGCCTTTTCTGCATTACCGCCCTTTTGAATCTGGGAAACTAAAAGTCCACGATTAATTTCTAAGCGGGCATAGGAGGCAATGCTAGAAGTCAGCTGCACGTAGGCGGCATCAATGACACCACGACGAACAGAACCATATTGAATCAAATCAGAAACTACACGGCGGGCGGTGTTGACAGGAACAGCAAAGCCAATGCCAGCAGAGCTTCCAGAGGTGGAATAAATCATAGTGTTAATACCAATCATCCGCCCCGCAGTATCCAGCAGGGGACCACCAGAATTTCCTGGATTAATGGCGGTGTCAGTTTGAATCATGTTGCGGATAATGGTTCCTGCGGCACTTTGAATGGGACGACCTAACCCACTAACAATACCAGTGGTCATGGTACGCTCAAAGCCAAAGGGATTACCAATGGCAATAAGCTTTTGTCCCACCTTTAGCTTGTCAGAATCACCAAAAGGAATGGTTTTAAGCTCTACTCCCTTGGGAGGATCAAATTTCAGCACAGCAATGTCGCTGGCAGCATCTGTGCCCACTACACGGCCCTCGTACTGGGTGCCGTCAGACAAAGAAATATAAATCTTGTATGCATCGGAGATAACGTGAACGTTTGTAACCACATAACCACGGCGGTCAATGATGGAGCCAGAGCCAGAACCACCTTCCTGGGGAACGGGCTCCAAGAACCAGTTTACCGCCATTACCTGAGTGTTGATGTTTACAACGGCTTCGTTGCATTTTTCGTAGACGCTAATATTTTGTAGCTCATCCTGAGTATAGGAAGCCACCATGTCTGCCGTGTAAATGGGGTCTGAGCGAACAGCTGTCTGAAGCAGAAAGGAATCCACATTGCCAGGCACCATTCGCTCTTCAGAAGCCACCACCACCCCTGGCTCAAAATCCTCTTCCTCTGGAGCTGCTAAGTCAAGAGATTCTTCTGGAGCAGGAGCTTGAGAAACAGAAGGCTTACTTTTGAAATAGCGAGAAGTTGCAAGGCCAGTTACGATAGATGCCAATATAGAAACCACCACAACGGTGAGAATAAGCTGGTGTTTAGCGTATAATTTCATTATTTTAGAATACACAAAAAAAGCAGGAAGGGCAACGGTCAAGAAACTTAAATGCCCAGCAAGGGATTTTACCTACCAGTTTTTAAAAAAAATACAACTTGAGGCATTACGTATAAAAACAATACAACTTTTATCAAAAATGAAGAATTTTTATCCGTATAAATTAAAATTCCTGTGATACAATTTTATTAACACAATTTTTGGAGGAAAAAGATGAAAAGATTGTTCACAACTCTTATTCTTATCACCATGGCATGTAGCCTCTTTGCTGCAGGAAAGAAAGAGGCAGCCACCCCAGAGCAGTGGCCTGACGGACCTGTTACTGTTATCTGTCCTTGGGCAGTTGGTGGAGTAGCTGACATTGTAAACCGAAAGATGGCTACCTATGGTCAGGAAGTTCTTGGCCAGCCTGTTTTGGCTACCAATGAATTGGGAGCTGGTGGAAACGTAGCTCTTACTAACTATCTGAAGAACGAACCTAACTCCTTGAACCTGATTTTTGGTGGAGAGGGTGCATTCTCTATTGCTCCTAATACCCCCGGTTCAGAAGCCTTACAGTTCACCTATGATGACTACGAGCCTATCATCAACCTGTATTCTTCCATCTTCGTTATGACTGCCGACACAAAGTTGGGAATCACTGACTTGGATGGATTGAAGGCTTACGGTGAAGGAAAGACTTTGAAGGTAGCTGTAAACGGTGTTGCTGGTTCTGAAGCTTTCTTGGCAAAGGCCCTCTTTAAGGAGCTGGGACTGAAGCTGGAATTGGTAAGCTACAACGGTGCAAACTTGGCTCTTGATGCAGCTGCTAAGGGTGAAACTCAGTTTGCTATTTCTCATCAGTCACAGGCACAGGCCAGTGTAGAGGCTGGAACCTTGGCTCCTGTAGTTGCATTCGATAAGAATGGACTGAAGAATGGTGTATTCGCTGGTGTTAAGGGTGTTGGAGAGTATGGCTACTCAGCTTACTTCCGAAACCGCTGCTTCCTGTTGGCTCGCAAGGGAACAGATCCTGTTGTAATCCAGAAGATTCAGAACGCCTACCTGCGCATTTTGTCTAAACCCGAAATTGTAGAGTTGTTCGGAACAATGTTGATCGAAATCGATCCTCTGGATTCTGCAACTATGGATCGCCACGTAGCTGACGTAATCCAAATTGTAAAGGAAAACCAGTAAACTTTCCTAAATCATCCCCTGGATTCGTTCTTCATCTTCACACTAGCTTGACAAAGAACGGATTCAGGGGATTTTTTTAAACTTGAAAAAAGGAGAAACTATGGCACGAGAATTCTTTCAGCGAATAGATTCTTGGCTTGATGCCACAGGAGAAAAGCTAGAAAAAAAGAAGATACGTCTTTATGTAGACATCATTACACCAATTATCTTCATTATATTTGCAGTGGCTGTGTTGCTGGCTATGCCCTCACAAATTGCCCTCCTTAGTAGCAGTAGTATCAACGAAAGAAGCTTTCCCACCCTGCTGATGTTCCTGATTATCATCTGTGGTGTGGTGTTGCTGGGAAAGGAAATCTTTAACATCATTTCCAAGAAGAAGGCCAACATAGTGGAAACTACAGCGTTGGTAGAGGTAAAGGCCCTGATAATTCTAGGAATCTTAGTTCTTTACTGGCTTTTGATGGGGCTTATTGGTTTTATCATTAGCTCTATTCTTCTGGGACTTGCCATGCTTATGTTCTTCCGTGTGAAGAAGGTAAGCTACTATATAATCGTTTCAGTGGTGGCCGTGCTTATCGGCGTATTCTTCCGATACGTGCTGAACGTACGCCTGCCCTAAAGGAGATTGCCATGGATTTATTCATTCAAGGTTGTCAGGAACTTTTCCATATTTCCAACTTCATCTACATGAATATTGGACTCCTTTTGGGAGTTATCTTTGGAGCAATTCCTGGTCTTACCGTTATTCTCTGTCTTGTTCTCTTTTTGCCCTTTACCTATTCTCTTGCCCCCATTCCTTCCTTCATGTTCCTGCTGGGAATGTATTGTGCAGGAAGCTACGGTGGCTCCATTTCCGCCATCCTGATTAATACACCAGGTACTCCCCACGCTGCAGCCACCATGTTAGACGGCTATCCCATGACCCAGCGGGGAGAGGGGCACAAGGCATTAAACATTGCCCTGTACGGTTCCACCTTTGGAGGAATTTTTAGTGCATTGGTGCTTCTGTTCTTTGCTCCACAGGTATCAAAATTTGCTCAAAAGCTGGGAACTCCAGAATACTTTTTGGTTTGTGCCTTTGGTCTTACCATCATCGCAGGTGTTTCTGGAAAAAGCTTGCTAAAGGGAGTTATGGCAGGAGCCTTTGGTCTCTTTGTTTCCACCATTGGACTAGACCCCATGTCTGGTGGAACTCGCTTTATCTTCAACAACATTAACCTGTATTCTGGCTTTGACATTGTTATCTGTCTTATTGGTTTGTTTGCCCTTAGTGCCATTATTGGACGAGCAAAGAAAAGTGATGCGGACTCCAGCGATGCAGGTGCAATTCAGGAAAAGGTGCTAAAGGACGGCAAGGGAAAGATTTCCAAAGAAGAGCTCAAGCGTATGTCCTTACCTGCCCTCATGTCTGCCATTATTGGTGTAGTGGTGGGAATTATTCCCGGAACTGGTGCTGCAGAAGCAGGCTTCTTTAGCTACGACTGGGCACGGCGAATCAGCAAGCATAAGGATGAGTTTGGAAAGGGTGCGGTAGAAGGTGTTGTAGCATCAGAAACAGCCAACAATGCCGTTACTGGTGCTACATTGATTCCCCTTTTGACCATGGGTATTCCTGGAGACGGTTCTGTTGCCTTGATGCTGGGTGCCTTGATGATTAACGGTCTTACCCCTGGTCCACGGCTTTTTACTGACCACGGCGTTACCATGTATGCCATTATGGTGGGACTTATCTTTGTAAACCTGTTCATGTTCCTCCAGGGGCGCTATTTAACAGGGCTTTTTGCAAAAATCATTAAGATTCCACCAGTTATCCTTGCTCCCATTATCGTTATCTTCTGCTTTGCAGGAGCCTATTCTGTAAAGATTTCTATGTTCGACGTGGGCTTAACCTTGATTTTTGCTGTGGTAGCTTATATGCTCACTAAGCTG
>JAGCMR010000039.1 GCA_017646305.1 Spirochaetaceae bacterium | reverse complement strand
GGCTATGCTGGAATATAATGGAGCAGAATATGTGCGGAGTATTCGTCGATTCTACGATGTGGAAATCTTCTTGTCCAATAATAGTCAAGCTATTACCCCAGAATTAGAATTTGAGCTTTTATTTGCCCGAGAATACATTGCCAACATTAAGTTCCTTCTAGAAGATTATGAGGGAGCCATTGCACTGTATACAAGGATTATAGGAAATGAAATTATTCAGGATAATTTTACTAACTACATTGCCTACATTAACCTGGCTGATTCTTATTTGCGCCTAGGAAGATCACAAGAAGCATTATCTACCATACGACAGCTCCAAAATTACCTTCCTAAAATACAAGAAAAGTATAAAAAGGAAATTGAAGCTAATATCCATGACATTTTGGCAAATATCTTTATGCTAGAAGGAAATCTCTACCAAGCTCAACTCCATCTCCAACAAACAGAAGCCTATTATCAAGAAGAAAATGGCACCATCCTTTTCAATGGAAAGCAGGCTGCCATCATTACTCGTTGCAAATATTTGAAGCAGACAGGAAAATTTTCAGAGGCTCAAGCCCTATTACAGGAACTTTTGCAGCAGAAAGATAACTTTAAGATGGACTTTAGCAGGGATATCTTGTTGCTTTTATCAGAAATATACAAAGAGACAAATCAGGAAGAAAAGCTTACTCCCATATACCAAGAGCTTTTGGAAATAGACAAGACATTTATTAAGATTCTTCAAAATGCCTACTTGGAATTTTCTGGATATTACCGGGAAAATAATTATTTGAGACAGGATAATTCTCGACTCAAGCAAGGGAATGTGATGGCAATCCTTGGAATTGTCATTATTTCAAGTGGACTGATTATTATTTTGATTTTATTCCGTCTACTGAGCACAAAGAATATTACCGATCAGTTGACAGGCATTTACAACCGCAAGAAGCTCATCCAGTTGTCCAGAGTATACAGACGGAAGGGTACTCCAGAGCAGTTTGGAGTGATAATGCTGGACATTGACTACTTTAAGCTCTATAACGATACCTACGGTCACGTAAAAGGAGATGAAATACTTAAGCAGGTGGCTCACATGCTGACGGAATCTGTTCGTAGCAATGATATTGTGATTCGCTATGGTGGAGAGGAATTCCTTGTGCTTTTGACTAATGTAACGGCAGCAGTGGCCGAATCAGTGTGTCAACGTATACACCAACAGCTAGATAGCCTGAATCTTCCCCACAAGACCTCCAAGGTTTCAGACCATGTAACAATAAGCATGGGCTTGTGTCATCAGAACAAAGAAAATACCTTCACCATGGATAAGCTCATTCAACAGGCTGATGCTAGTTTATACAAATCGAAGGAGGCAGGTCGAAATCGCACCACATTGTGGTCTACAACATGACCCACAACGTGACCTGCAATACGCCCCCAACGAGCCCCGCAATGTGGTCCGCAACGTGACCTGCAATACGCCCCCAACGAGCCCCGATGCGGCCCGCAACATGACCCGATGCGGCTGGATGAAATACTCCCTTCCCATGATGAATAAAAAAAAGCCTTCCTGAGAAGGTTTCTCAAGAAGGCTTGATTCGTTTCTCTAGCAAGAGCTAGGTACAATTTTACTGGTACAACTCTAGCAAGAGTCAGGTACAATTTTACAGGTTCAACTCTAGCAAGAGTCAGGTACAATTTTACTGGTTCAACTCTTGGGCAAGAATTGCGGCACATTGACCAACTAAAAGCTGACAAGGCCGCTTCTTGTAATAAGCTTCAGTTCGTTCTTCTGGCACGGGATTGTCGGGGCCAGGTTTTGTCAGCCACAAAAGATCACGGCAAATAATAGAACCGTTCTCCTCCTTGAACTTGGCTGCTAACTGCTGAATATAATCATAGTGTCCAGCCTTTTCGGTAGAGGCCTTGGGATCGCTATAACCCTTCTCCAAGCCCGCCACCATAAACATGGCACTAACGGCCCCGCACACCTCTCGCATTCGTCCCATGCCGCCACCAAAGGATGATGACAGCATCATGGCCTGCTGAAAATCCATATTCATGTCCTGAGCAAAGGCTCCAAGTACCGCCTGGGCACAATTATAGCCTTCCTGAAACAATTCCATGGCTTTTGTTGCCTTGGCAGAGGTATTTTCCAACTGAACCTTTTCTTCTTCAGCAGTCATCATAAACCTTAGCGGCCTTCGATTACAGCAACTGCATTGTCCATGAGGGAAACGTCAATGTTTTCCACGGCACCAGCATCAACGGCGGCAGCCACAGTGGGGTCAATGGGCAAGCGAGCCAAAACGGGAAGGTTGTAGGTAGCAGCCACCTTATCAAGATTGCTTTCACCAAAAATCTTGATTTCCTTGCCACAATCGGGGCACTTTACGTAGCTCATGTTTTCCACCAAACCAATAACAGGAATGCTCATCATGCTGGCCATCTTTACAGCCTTTTCTACAATCATTCCTACCAATTCCTGAGGAGTAGCCACCACAACGATACCGCTAATATCCAGTGACTGGAACACAGTTAAAGGAACGTCACCTGTTCCGGGAGGCATGTCCACAAACATGTAATCCACGTTGTCCCAAACCACGTCAGACCAGAACTGCTTTACAGCACCGGCAATAATTGGTCCACGCCAAACTACGGGGTCGGTTTCGTTTTCCAACAGGAAGTTGATGGACATAACCTGTACACCGTCACGGCTTACCATGGGATAAATCTCATTTTCCTCTCCAGTAACCCGCCCCTTGAGACCAAAGGCC
>JAGCMR010000344.1 GCA_017646305.1 Spirochaetaceae bacterium | reverse complement strand
CGGTGCAATTCAGGTTGGTATTGCCAAGGAACAGATTAAGGGTGTAACTGGAGCTGCCTTGGATGAAAATCATCCCCAGATCAAGGAATTGGGAGCATTGCCTGACTTGATTATGGAAGTAAAGAACAACAAGATTGAAGCTGTAATCGCTGAGCTTCCTGTAGCCGATGCCTACGTAAAGCGCAATCCCGACTTGGTTCTGGCTTCTTACTCCTTCTTGGACAACGAGGGAGGTTCCGCTGTTGCCGTTAAGAAGAACAGTGCAGACCTTGTAGCTGCCATCAATGCAACTATTGCTCGCTTGGTAGCAGAAGACAAGATCAACCAGTTTGTAGGTGAAGCAAACCTTCTCGCTGACTCACAGTAATCAAAAGTCAGCCCTGATTCACAGTAATTAAGAATCAGCCCTGACTCACAATATTTAACGTCAGGCAGGGCCTACAAAAAAAGCAAAAGCCAGCACTTTGATGCTGGCTTTTCTGTTTTAAAAAGAATTTATCTACTGTACTTTGCAGCTTCCTTGGTGGCCAAGGAATCGCATAAGTCGTTGTACTTATTACCAGAATGGCCTTTTACCCACTTCCAGCTTACGTTCAACTTTGTATTCAACTCGTCAAGGATTTCCCACAAATCACGATTTTTTACCGGCTGCTTTTCTGAGTTTTTCCAACCATTTTTCTTCCAAGAACGAATCCAAGAGGTAATACCGTTTTTCACATACTGACTGTCAATGTGAACGGTTATAGCCTGTTCTCGCCACTCAGGATTCTGGTCAATGGCAGAAAGAGCAGCAATGGCAGCACTAAGCTCCATGCGATTGTTGGTAGTCAGAGCTTCTCCACCAGAAACAGTGTATTCTACCTTATCAGCCAAAATCACACAGCCCCACCCACCAGGACCAGGATTTCCAGAGCAACCACCATCGGTATACACGGTAATTTCATTAGGCTTTGATCGCACTCCCTTGCTAGCAATTTCCACAGGACTCTGGGTTTCTTCCTTAATTACATAGCCACTATTCTCAAAGGGATACACCAAACCAATCTTTCCACGAATGGCATCCAGCACTCGGATTACCCGCAGGCTCTGGCTGTGGGTATGTAGCATGGACTCCTTTACCAAAAGCCCAGCTTCCCGTGTTTTCATACACTGGCAGAATTCCTCAATCTCGTATTCATAGCCATTCACTGCAAAGGGATGGGAAAATTTCTCTACTATAACCTCTTGGTTAGAAATAAGCTGAGCTTCCTGAGTCATCCAGAAATAAGGAAGAATAATGGTTCCCTCTGTTCCCACAATACGGGCTTCCTTCAATACAGAGCCACATTCTGTGTCGATGGAACAGGTAAGGTTTGCTACAACATCATCAATTTTCAGAGAAATACTGTCAAAGGCATCCACTCCAGTTTCTGTCATGCGAGCTACAGCCTCGATTTTATCGGGATACAAGGATTTTTCATCATCAGGATTTTGAGCAGCAGCCTCTACCATAGAAAGGGCTGCGGTAACAGGATAGATTCCCACATCAAGCAAGGCTCCTCCTGCTAGGTTTATATCATAGAGGCGATTCATGGGATATTCTGGATCGGAATACACTGGAGCAGCAGTTCGAGCAATACAAAAATCAGCGTAAATAGCCTTCAACTTTCCAATGCGGCCAGCAGACACCCATTCCAAAGCCTTGCGGAAGGTGGGATTAAATTTTGTCCATAGGGCTTCTACGTAGAGGCCATTTGTTTCAGATACAACCTGATACACATCCTGTAATTCACGGGCGTTTACTGTAGCAGCCTTTTCACAAAGCACCGCCTTTCCTGCCTTTAATGCGGCAATAGACAAGGCTGCATGATTCATGTGGGGAGTAGCAATATACACTGCATCCACATTTTCATCAGAAAACAAAGCATCGTAATCCTTGTATACTCGTTCAAAGCCCCATTTTTGAGCAAAATCT
>JAGCMR010000038.1 GCA_017646305.1 Spirochaetaceae bacterium | reverse complement strand
ATAGCCGCCTACCTACTTGTTCCCCATATTCCTCAGGGAGCAAGCTGGGCTGTTATGACCTTTGCCTTGGCAGGTGTATTAATGGGCTATTTGTGGCATAATGCCTTTCCCAGCAAGGTTTTGATGGGTGATGCAGGAAGTCGTGCCTTGGGATTTTACATCGGTGTATGTGTTCTTGTGAGTGGAAATCCCTTTTTGATTTTAGCAACCTCTTCCATTATCTTGGTGAATGGTGGAATGGGATTGTTGAAGATAATCTTGCTGCGATTCTTTAAGATTCGTGTCTTTACTAATATTCGTTTTCCCCTCCATGATCACATGAGACATAATCACGGTTGGTCTCCAACCCAAGTACTTATTAAGTTCATGATTATTCAGGTGCTGATAACCATGGCTTTACTGGGAATCATGTTGAAGATTCGCTAAGACAGATAGAAACTGGATTTTGTTAAAAGGGTGGGGGCTTTTCTCACCCTTTTCTTTATGGTATCCTTAGTCCATGTCAAAGCGATTTTCTTGTGGAGCCATTCTTTGTTGTCTCCTTCTTTTCTTGTCTTTCACTGGATGTTCAGATCGTATGGGATATAGCGTTCTGTTGTGGTCTGTGCCGGAACAAGGGCTGGATGATGGGGAACTTGTTCCAGTCTATATTAAATCAAATATTTCACAAACCTATGTTATTGGCACTATGGATTCTGATTTGAAATTTGAAGTCCCCTTGTGGCAGATTACGGAGCCAGGTTCAAAGTTAGCTACAAAAAAATCAGCAGAAAAATATCTTGAATATCAATATCAATATGCACGAGTAGCCCTGGATGGTCTTCCTATGCGAGCAGAGCCTGTAAATACTGCCAAGCAGGTGTACCGTTTGCGGAAGGATGAGGTGATAAAGGTTCTGTATAAGGGTGAAGGTGCGGCAGTTATGTCTGGTTCCAATGCCATGGAAGGAGATTGGCTAAGGGTACTTACCAGTGACGGAACGTTAGGCTGGTGTTTTTCCTACAATCTGAGACTTTTTGACAATCGTACTGTGGAGGAGCAGGAACAGTCAAAGCTAGCTACGGTAGCTGATGTTCAAGAAGATACTGTCTTGGAAGGTGTTTTGAATAAGCTATGGTATCCTGATTCCTACAGAACTATGATTCAGTCTCGAGCAATAGATTTGGAGCAACTGGAAGCAGGCTTCCATTTTGATACAGGAGTTGTTACTGGCTCCGTTCAGTTAAATGTACCAGACTTGACCCTATCTTTTCCCTACATGGGAGTGGAAAAAACAGGGACTACCAATTATAAATTTACGGATACACCCATTAGTATTACTATTCATCGTGATGATTATATTGCAGTTCAGTATACTGATGATTTTGGTCGTCCTACAACCTACGACTTTGTTACTCTAGCAGAAGGGCTTGAGCAAACCATTGCTTCAGAACGTCAGCGTCGTCAGCAGCTTTACGCAGAGCTAGAAGCCTTTGGGCCTACCTTTGCCAGCTCAAATTATGGAAAACTTACCTTTGCTGGTGCCGATGAATTCCAGTGGAGTGGTTATCGTCAGCTTCAACCTGCTATTATTCCTCAGGGAGCTTTGGGCAGGGGCTTTGTTTCTTTCAAATACTTCCTGTCAAAATCCTTAACAGGACGCTACGATGGAGTTATGACCTTGGATTTTGAAAATGGAACACGAGAAGTAAATTTCTTCTATAAGGTTGAAGATGATGGCTTGCGTCTAGAAGTTGCAGGAACTCATTTTAACGGCAAGACTATTACCGACAGAAATTCCAATCCTGTGGTTATCTTCTTCTCCCGTCAAAATTCTGGGTCAACAGGACTGAATTAACCATGGCCTTTGTTCAATTTTCTAAGGTGTCGCTGGCTTTTGGTGACAGAGATATTTTAAAAGATGTGTCGGTAAATCTTGCTGCAGGAACAAAGGCTGCCCTCAGTGGTGCTAATGGTTCTGGTAAGTCCACCTTAATGAAGATTATGGCAGGGGAAATTGCCCCCGACAGCGGTCAGCGAATTGCACAAAAAGATGCCCGTATTGTGTATCTACCTCAGTCTGGCATTGTTCATGCTGGCTGTACCCTGCGACAGGAGGCTGACCGAGCCTTTGAGTACGGCTACCAGCTACAGCGAGAATTGGAAGAAATTGGAGATGCACTCAAAGATTCCTCCCAAAAAAGTGGTCCTCTGCTGGAGCGCCACCACGAAATCACCACACAACTGGAGGAATCTGGTTGGTATCGGCGAGAGGCTCAGGCAGAGCAGGTGCTTTTGGGCCTTGGCTTTTCCCGTGGCGACCTAGAGCGTCAAACCCAGGAGTTTTCTGGCGGTTGGCAAATGCGTATTGCCCTGGCCAAGGCCTTGATGCAGCATCCAGACATCCTGCTTTTGGATGAGCCCACCAACTACCTTGATTTGGAAGCCCGAAACTGGCTGGAAGAATTCTTAAACTCTTTTTCTGGTGGATTTTTGCTGGTAAGCCACGATCGCTATTTTCTTGACACCACCGTTACGGAGGTCTACGAGCTATTTAACGGGGATTTGCATCGCTACGTTGGTAACTACACCAACTACGAAAAGGTGCGTCAGGTGGAGCTGGAAAGTCTTATGGCAACCTATCAGCAGCAGCAGGAGGAAATTCGTAAATTAGAGGATTTTATCCGTCGCTTTGGAGCAAAGGCTACAAAGGCTGCCCAGGCTCAGGAGCGACAAAAAATGCTCGACAAGCTCCTTGCTCAGCAGGTGCAGATTCCTGAATCCCTTAAAAAAATGCGATTTTCCTTTCCTCCCGCTCCCCATTCAGGCGGCTTAGTGCTGACTCTAGAAGGAGTGAGCAAGTCCTATGATGGAGTGCGTCAGGTTTTAAGTCAGCTTGATTTAGTGCTGGAAAAAGGTGAGCGGCTTGTGGTGGTGGGATGCAATGGTTCTGGTAAAACCACCTTGCTGAAAATCCTTGCCCAGCAGGACTCTTCCTTTGAGGGTAGTGTAAAGGAAGGATCTGGTGTGGCAGTGGGTTACTTTTCTCAGGATAGTGCAGAAAAGATTTGCGGTGCCACCACGGTTTTG
Organism: Spirochaetaceae bacterium; assembly: GCA_017646305.1. The sequence goes on along the minus strand of JAGCMR010000038.1, from coordinate 3,788 downwards.
GAATATATTGAAAATCAAGCTCCCTTGGAACTGATTCCGAGGGTGCGGGATATGCTGGGCTCCTTCTTGTTCCGTGGAGACGATGTGTTCAAGCCCCTAAATGTGCTTTCTGGTGGTGAAAAAAGTCGCTTGGCCCTGCTGCAGCTTTTGCTTAAGCCCGTAAACCTGCTGATTCTTGACGAACCCACCAACCACCTGGATCTTCATTCTAAGGACGTATTGCTGGGCGCCCTAGAATCCTTTGGTGGCACGGTGGTTTTTGTCTCCCACGACAGAGGCTTTATTCAGTCCTTGGCAACCCGTGTTCTGGAGCTTTCTCCACCAGCGGAAGCAGGCTCTGGAGATGTCTCCTGTGTTACCTCCTGTGGTCGAGCAAGAAATTTCCCCGGAAGCTATGAATATTATCTTGAGCGACTTGCAGCTGAGGCTGCGGGCTTGGAGCTGACACCTCCTTCTAGCTCTGGAAAAACTTCTTCCACAAACGCTTCAAAGCAAGATACAGCTGAAGGGGGGGACGTTCCCAGTGCAGGGGCTTTAAAGTACGAGGAGCAAAAAAAGCTCAAGAACCAAAGGCGAAAGCTGGAAAGGGAAGAGGCGCGGCTTATGGAAGAAATTGCCGCTGTAGAGGATGAAAAGCAGGAGCTGGAAAATCAGCTTGCCCAGCCAGAAGTCTACAGCGACCCACAAAAAAGTCGCCAGGTTCAGTCTGCTCTGGAAGCTCTGGATGCAAAAATTGAACAGCTCACCACTGCCTGGGAAGAGGTTTCTGCCCAGCTGGAGGGATGAAGGGATGTGTCAAGTTTTTTATGATTTAGTTTTAGGAGATTTTAGTGCTTTTTAGTTCAATAACTTTTTTAGTTTTCTTTTTTCCAGTGGTTTTACTGTTATATTATATGCTACCAAATTTAATATATCGTAATGCTGTTTTATTCTTTTCAAGTCTTTTGTTCTATGCTTGGGGTGAACCTGTTTACGTGTTTCTTATGCTTGCATCCATTGTCTTTAACTATAATATCGGTTTATGGTTAGGAAATAATACTGATAATTATGAGGGGGGGGGGTATAGAAAAAAGCTATTAGTATTGAGTATACTTATAAATATCGCGATTTTATTTTTATTCAAGTATCTTGGTTTTACTAGTAGGATTATTAATGTATTTCTAGAAGGGCTTAGAATCCCTCAACTTCATGTTTTAAATCTTATCATGCCAATAGGGATTTCGTTCTATACCTTTCAGGAAATCTCCTATCTAGTTGATGTTTATCGAAATCCAAAGCTTGTTCAAAAAAGTGTATTAAATTTAGGTTTGTATGTGGCATTTTTTCCTCAGCTTATAGCTGGTCCCATTGTTCGTTATCATGATATTAATGAACAAATTGAAAATCGAAACCATTCCCTTGTTCAATTTGCTGTTGGGTTGGAGCGATTTATTATCGGCTTGAGTAAAAAGGTATTATTAGCAAATACCTATGCAAGTGTGTGTGATGCAATCTACTCCGCAAATTTTGCATCCTATGGAGCTTTTGTTGCGTGGGTTGCTGCACTTGCTTATTCATTACAAATCTATTACGACTTTTCTGGATATTCAGATATGGCAATTGGATTGGCAAAACTTTTTGGATTTGATTTGCTAGAAAATTTCAATTATCCGTATGTAGCTACCTCTATCAAGGATTTTTGGAAGCGATGGCATATTTCTCTTACTAATTTTTTTCGTGATTACGTATATATTCCCTTGGGAGGAAACCGCAAGGGTAAGCTCAGAACAATTGTAAATCAATATATCGTTTTCTTTGTAACTGGTTTATGGCATGGAGCTGCCTTTAACTTTATTTTTTGGGGATTAGGTCATGGAACTTTGATGACCATAGAAAATCTTTTTTCAAGGAAGACAGAAAATAGACAAACAAAATTAGTCATTTTTCAGCATATTTTAAGAAGAATTGTAACGTTATTCTGTGTTTTATTCCTGTGGGTCTTGTTTAGAACAGGTACAAAAGATTTTATTAAGTTGCTTCTAAAAATGCTTGGAGTAAATTACACTCAGTTTACTGGTACTTTTGTTCCTCTTTATGTTGATGAATTTATGATGATGCTCATTAATGGACGTTTTTATTTCTTTTTATTTTTAGGATGTATATTTGCATTTCCATGGTGGAGAAAATTTTCTCATATCTATGAAAATAAGAGATTCCTTTCAATTATAATTTTATTTTTAAAATATTTAGTTCTCTGTGTACTGTTTATTTTATGCTACGCTTCATTAGCAAGTAATTCTTATAATCCTTTTATCTATTTTAGATTTTAGTTGATTTAATGTTTTTATATTATTTTAGGAGTATTAAGGTGGAAAAAAAAGTATATTCAATATTTATAGTAATTTTTTTCGGGTTAGTATTAATTCCCATTATTACATTTGACGTAAAAGATGAGATTTCTACTCGAGAAAATAGAACCTTAGAACCATTCCCAAAATTAATTGTTGATGGTGAAGTCAATAATATTTTCTCTGATTTAAACAACTATTTTGAAGATAGATTTGGGGGACGTGAATATCTTATAAAATTAAATAATTATATTAATTATGAATTACTAAAAGGGAGTTATATTAATCAAAAAGCGGTAAAAGGTAAGGAGAATTGGTGGTTCTATATTAATTCTTCAGATGGTGATAATCGTTCTGATTTTTATAAAAAGAATTTGATGACAGCTCCCGAACTTGATGCATTTAGTTTATCTATAGAAAATACACTTAAATGGTGCAATGCTCAAAATATTCCCTGTATTTTTCTGATTGGACCCAATAAGCATTCAGTTTATTCTGAGTTTTATCCCTTTGAAAGACCTACGGGGCAAACGAGGGCAGACCAACTGGTTGCAATTTTAGATAAGCTAGGAGCTTCATATATTTTCCCGAGGGATGCTATTATTGCAAAAAAATCTGAACTTGATGTCCCTCTCTATTACGAAACAGACACACACTGGAATCCCTTGGGTGCTTTTGTTGCTTATGAACAGCTTCTTAATATGCTGAAAAAAATGTTTCCAAATCAAAATTTTCCAGAAATTCAGTATGATACAAAAATCGAATATAGTACCACGGCAGGAGACATTCTCCCCATGTTGGCTATTGAAAATAGTAAAAGTACACAGCCTAAACTAATTCCACAGGGGATAATGCAAGCGGAGTTGTATACATACATAAAAAATGACGGTGGGAGTGGAGTTCACACAATGGGAGCTGATAAAACAGCTCCAAGAGCTTTGGTGTTTCGGGATTCTTTTTTTACAGCATTAGAACCTTTTGTATCACCTTTATTCTCTGAAACAGAATATATTGGGAAGAAATTTAGTGAAAGTGACAAAGAATATGTGCTGGAATATAAACCTGATATTATTATTTTTGAGAGTGTAGAAAGGCATTTACCTTCTATCTGCTCTGGAATTAAGTAGTACCACTGCTTGGGAAGAGGTTTCTGCCCAGCTGGAAGGGTGAGGGATGTGCCGTGTCCAGTGGGTGTTTTGCACCAGTCGGTGCTTGGCATCTATCGATGCTTTGCAGGTCGGTGCTTAAATTTTTACTTTGCACCTTAGACGAATTTTCGGTATACTCATTTCATGACTTATTTTTTTGAAACTTATGGATGCCAGATGAATAAGGCTGAGTCAGCTGCCATTGAGCAGTTGATGGTGGCTCGTGGTTGGACAGTGGCAGAGACTGCAGAGACTGCGGATTTGGCAATAATCAATACTTGTTCCGTGCGGGCTACGGCGGAAAATCGTATCT
>JAGCMR010000037.1 GCA_017646305.1 Spirochaetaceae bacterium | reverse complement strand
CGAGGTTTTTATGCGAAAAGAATTTCTTCCCTACGATAAGGTTCGAAACGATGCTTTGAAATTGGCCCATCAGATTCACAAAGATGATTTTATTCCTGATGTGATTTATGTATCCCTTCGTGGTGGTGCCTATATGGCAAATGTTATCAGTGAGTACTTTAAAATTGCTCGAAAGAATTTCCGCCCAGTGTTGTATGCTGCCGTAGTAGCTCGTTCCTATTCCGATATTCGTCAGCGTGACAGAATTATGGTGGACGGTTGGACCTATTCTCCTGAGCATTTGCGTCCTGGGGACAAGATTCTTCTGGTGGATGATATCTTTGATTCTGGAAAAACCATTAACTATCTAGTGGAGGTTCTCCTAGAAAAGGGTATTCCTCGTAAGGACATTAAGGTTGCAGTCCATGACTACAAGTATTTTACCTATTATGAAGAACAATTACCTATCCAGCCAGATTATTTCTGCCGTAAATTTACCATAACAAAACCTGAAGAAGACTTGTGGATTCATTATATGAGTCATGAGCTTATTGGCCTTTCTCAGCAGGAGTTAGAAGAGCATTATTTTAAGGACGATCCTGAATTGAGAGAGGTATTTGAATTTTTGGGAACTAATGGAAAATTGTAAGCCAACAGATTACATTTATAAAGGAATCTGTTCTGTTTACGACAGGAGCTTGTAGAATGAAAAAACTTTCCCTCATGTCTGTCATCTCCCTTTTGATGATGTGTACCCTTTTTTCCCAAAGCCTTGAAAAAGGCTGGAACCAAGTATATTCAGATGAGGGATTTGTAATTGTAAGTCCAGTGGAAGGAACTTGGACTAACAGACAGCCCTTGGTGCTGGAGGTTCCAGAGGCCTATGAGGTGTTTTATTCTTTTTCAGGCTCCCATCCCATGGACTCAGGCTTTGCCTACGATGGTCCTGTTATGATTGAAGCAGAGGGAGCTGTTTCTCTGCGGATTGCCTTGGTGTTTCCCGATGGAAATGCTGCAGTGTATACGGTAGACTATACTGTGGAGCCTTCTGAAGATGAGCTTGATACTTTCATTCCGCTGAATTTTCGTCAGCCTGTAGTAAGCTACACTATGGGTCAAAGTATTACTATTCCTGCTGGTTTTTCCTATCGGCTGGGAAATTCCAGTAATTTCTTGCCAGGGGAAAAAGTCCTTGCCCTACAGGGTGGTTCCTTTCCCTATCGCTATGTTCCCTGTGAAATCATAGATGGAAGCAGGGCTTGGCGTTTTGTCTTAAATCCTGCTGGTATTCCTGCACCTTTGCCACTTCAGGGAGTAGGAGCTGTGGAAGGAATTGTACAGGTAGAAGCAACAAAATCTCCTACTGTAGCTCCTTCCGTAGCAGAAGATACAGCCCAGAATGCTTTTTCTTTAGATAATTTTACTGCAGGAAAAAAAGTAGAATTTTATCATGTTCCATCAACCCCAAAAAATACAGAAACAGAAGAGTTGCTTGTAGCTACTGATGAGACCCTAGAAGTGGTTGCTGAAGGTGATCCATCAGAGCCTCCCTTTCAGATTACTGATTGGTCTTTGCTTACCTTTACTGGAGATAAATTAATTTATTCCATAGATAATGACTACTGGCAGGCTACGGAAGGTTCGGTAATGGTGGATAGAAGTGTGGGTCATACCATTTACTGGCAAAGTGTGGCTTATGAAAAGGGTAATCCTGTTTACAGTTTTTATCTTCCTCCTAAACCTACAGAAGAATATCATTTTGAAGGTAGCGAGGCGGTGCTTGTGGCTCTTGGACCAGATTTTACCTTTGTGCCAGAGGGTATGGCCATGGAGCCTGTTTCTTCCATAATGATTGATGCCTTTTACGGAGAGGAATTACGCAGTGATTTCCCCGTCCAGATATACTACGATGGCTTATACCAAGGAGAAGGAAGGATTTCTGTCCTTGTAGATAAGTGTCCTCCCACTGCTCCTGCAATTTATCCCAGTAGTGATGTCTTCTATAATCGTCAGGACGTAACAGTTCATCTTGGTCAATTTGAGGAAGGACAGTTATTCTATTGGATGGAAATGCTTGTATCTGAACAAGAAGGCTTTTCTCCTGAGACTATGGCTGCTGTGAGTAGCAAAGAGACTGAGCTTGATTTACAAAAGTTACAGGAGCAATTTAGGCCCTATACAGGGGAGCCTTTGGTACTGGAATCCCATTCAGAGCATGGCCATTTTTATCAAGTGGGAGCAGTTACTCTAGACAAGCAGGGAAATGCAAGTCCTGTAACCTGGTTTTCTACCATTGTGGATCCCACCAATTATTACGTAGCTTCTGGTGCTGTTGATTCTGGAACAGATTCTTTCCAGCAGCCTACGGGAACTCTTTCCCAGCCCTTTTCTTCCTTGCAGGAAGCAATTCAAGCTACCTCCCATTTGGATTTTGTTCGTCTCCATATTATGGATATGGTGCCTGTTACAGACTCTATTACCATTAATTCTAACTGCCAGATATTTGGTGCAACTGCTGGTTCTGGTCTTGTTTTTTCACCAGGAGCAAATCTTCTTGTGGAATCAGGTAGTGTTGTTATAAAGAACTGTGTTCTTGAATTACAGCATTCGAGCTTGACTCACAGTGACTATACCCAGAATCAGTCTCTTTTATCTGTGGTGCAGGGAAGTCTTTCTTTAGAGGATTGTGAGGTTTTAGGTGACTATGTTTCTAGTGGAACCCTATTGTCTGCCACAGATTCAGAGCTTTTCCTTATTAATTCTGGAGTTACGCTACGATCTGGAGAATATGGGGCCATTGTTTCGAGCTTGAGAAGTACTATAGTTGTAGAGGGAGGACAGTTCACTGTTATTGCACCTACTGCCGTTGTCTTTTCCTTGTCTGCTGGTGAGCTAGCGCTTTCCAATACCCAGTGCAAGGTTTATGGCAATTTGGGACGGGTGGCAGAGCTGACAGGTGTTCGTTATACCCTTACAAACAATAAATTTGATGGAATCTTTGAAAATAAAAATCTTTCTACCGCACAACTTGTTCCTGTTTGGAGTGATGGTCGATCTCGATTACTGAAGGAAAGCGGTACTATTGTTTCTGGATTTCCCGGGAGTTGAACTTGAAAAAAATATCTCATTGTTTCTCTCCAATAGCGCTCTTGGTAGCAAGCGTATTATTGGTGTCTAATGGTTCTTTGTATGGTCAAACTGCAGTAACTCAAAAGCAGGAGCAGCAGCAAGAAGAGGTGAATTGGGAGGAACTAGAGCCCTCTATTCCTTCTTTGTCCCAGGCAGAATTTGAAGCCCAGCTCATGAACTGGGAAAACCTACGGAAGGTTTCACTTCAGAATTATCTTGATAACTTGTATCTTTTTTTAGAAATGTCTTTGCCTCGCTATGAAATGCAGCCCTACGTTTTGGCTGAATGTTTGTGGTTTCAGGTGACAGTTTTACCCAAATTTCAGCAGGTAGAAGCAGATGGAAGTCTTGATACCATGATGGAGCTGAATATGACAAGTCTTCCCGCGGTACAGGAATTAATTGCAGAATTTTTCACCCAGCTAGGGGAGGGGAAAGTACCTGTTCATCCCTGGAGTGATACAGTTTTTTCTATTTTTCGGCAGTTAGTACAGGATTTTCCTGCAGGAGCTCAGGCCTTGCAGCTGAATCAAAATGGATTTTTGTTGAAGGGAGAAAACCTACCAGAGCTTCCAGCTTTAAAGGTGGAGCAGAGTTTTATGCCAGTAGATGTAAGCTTCCGAAATGTACAGCTTTATGGTGGCCTTATGGCATTGAACACCCTAGTGACACAATTTAATGAGGCTAAAAGCCACCCCTCACAGGTGGAAGAAGCTGAAGAGGAAATGGAGGCAGAGGGGGATGCTGTAATTGAAAATCCTGACGAGGTTTCTGATGAAATAACAGCGGAAGCTCAGGACCTTGCTCTTTTACCAGTAATTCCTGGCATTGACTGGGAACAGGTGGTTGTAAATCAGCCCTTGATGTATTTGCTAGCTCATTCTTCAGCAGGAAAAGAAATTTATTCTGTATTGAGAACACAACATTCTGGACAGACAATGGCTTCTCGCTGTGAGGAATTGTATCTGGAGTGTGGTAAAATCGGTGAGCAATGGGGCTTTGATTTAGAGCAGATTCTACCTGATTTTTCTGCAGCAGGAGTTGCTGCTGCAAAAGATGATGCCTTTGTGTTGTATTGTCTTCCAGACCAAGACTTAGAGCAAATCACTACAGATTTGTCTTGTATCAAAGAGCTGGTTCCGGTTTATTTTTCTAGAGCCTTGGAGCTACTACGGAGAGAAGTCCCCAATGGAGGTTCACTATAATGGCAAAAATTTCTTCTGGGGTAAAAGTCCTCATTATCATAGTATCTGTCCTGTTGGTGCTTATTGCAGGTTCAGTAATTGTATATAAACTGGAGCTTTTTCCTGGGTTAAATCACAAGATTCATGAGCTTTTAGGCTTGAATGTGGTACAGGAAGAGGATTTGGTGAAAATACAGCAGGAGGAGCTGCTTCGGGAACAAACTTCCATTGGAACATTGTTTCCCCATTTGATTCCTGTTGCAGAAGAGGAAGTAGAATCAATTCGTCAATCTCAAAAAGCTGTTTTTACTCATGGCTTTTCTAAAACAGAAGGCTATACTGTAACATTTTCTTCCGCTGTCACAGTGGATGAAGCTCAATCTGACTCCCAGCCAGAAGCTACAACTGCTGCTTCCCTTTGGATCTATTCCAACGAGTTTCCTGTGGTAGCTCCAGCTGCTGATTTTTATGACAGCGTTGTTTTTATAGATGCACAGCCAGCCTTAGTTATACTGGATAAGGAAACTGGAAGGGAAAAAGCTCGAATCCCTTGTCAGGTGTATCCAGGACAGGAAGCCTTTTCCCATCTTCACTCCTATTATTTTATAAGCAAAACAGGGAATTGGTATGAAATTCAATTTGAAGAAGGCTTGACTTCACCAGAAAGTCTTGCAGTAGCCCAAGAGGTAAAGGAAAAGGGAAATGTTGATGAGGTAATTTACAATAGTCTTTTACCCCAAAAAGACGCCATGGATTTTATCAATGCAAAGATGAATGGCTTGCTTTCTGTAACACCTGCCGTTTCTATTCCTCAGTCAATTTTATATTCTGTTGAAGGTGAGGCTTTTTCTTTTAATCGTTCTTTGGTGTCTCCCGCCTTTGTATTTTCTCCCCAGGAACAGGGAACCTATACCTTGGGTTTGTGTGACGAAGCAGGCAGCTGGATTCGTGACAATGCCTTTGTGGTTTTGTACACCATGGCAGGAGAGGCCTTAGCCATTAGCCTTGACTATGTAGCAGACCGCCCTCAAATTACAACTCACCTGTCCAATCAAGAGCTATACGTGGCCTGCGTGGGATTTTTTCCCGATTCCCTGATTCTTGATGCAGCTCCATCCCAGGATTTTCGTGATACCACTTCTTCTTTAGATTCCACTGATGAAGCAGAACTTGAAATAGTGGAGCTGGTGTTGGAATCTCCAGAATCAGCAGAAACAAATGTAGATGAAGCTGGTGAAACAGAATCTTTTGCAACGGATGCTGAAGGAGAGGCCCTTGTATTAGATATTCCTGAAACACTGCCACAACGAGCTTGGTTCCAAGTAAAGGTGGCTCCCTAGTGGCAATTAAGCTTTTATGTGGTCTTGATGAAGCAGGTCGTGGCCCTTTGGCAGGACCTGTAGTGGCAGCAGCCGTTATTCTTCCTCCCGATTTTCCAGTGGAAATCCTAGGGGATTCAAAAAAGCTTAGCTTAAAAAAACGGCTATCTGCCCGACAAGTGATTCTAGAACGGAGCTGTTGGGGAATGGGCATTGTAGATCACACCACCATCGATGAAATCAATATTCTAAAAGCCAGCCTTTTGGCCATGGAACAGGGATTTTTTCAGATGCAGGAAAAGCTTGATGTTTTTTTATGCCGTGAGTTTGGTAGTAACTTAGAATTTCAGATAGAAGCCATGGCAGACGGTACCTTTGTGCCAAACATACCTGTGATGTGCCGAGCTCAGCCCAAGGCAGATGATACCTTTCCAGAGGTAATGGCAGCTTCCATTTTGGCAAAAACCCAGCGGGATATGATGATGGAGGAATATGCCCTGCTATATCCTGAATATGGCTATGAAAAACATAAGGGATACCCCACCAAGGCACACCGAGAAGTTTGCCATCAGCTAGGGCCATCCCCCATTCAACGTATGAGTTTTAAGTATTAAATTTATTCGTTTTCAGTAGGTCGCTTTGAAACAACGTGAACACGACCAGTTTTCTTCACTCCAGAACGCTTTCTCTCCTCATCGGCAGAGGGCTTGCGATACACCTTCTTTCCTGCTGCTACAGCCTTTGCAGCCTTGCGTTCTGCTGCAGCCTTGGAACGTTCTTTTTGCTCTTTTTCGATAAATGAAATGGAGGAATCAAGTCCCTTGAAGAATTTTTGCATATCATCAGCAAAAACTACTATAGCATGGCGGTCAAAGTCCTCACCATTTCTACTTTTACTTTCTACCACTTGGAGAAAGATGTCGCCATTCCTATTTTCTTTTACATTG
>JAGCMR010000343.1 GCA_017646305.1 Spirochaetaceae bacterium | reverse complement strand
GGTGATAAAATCCTCCCGCTGGGGAAGTCGCAGAGCTAAGAGACTTGAATGGAGCATGAGGGTGGCATTGGGAAAGACAGAATTCTTGCTGCCGTAGATGGGGTCTCCCAAAATGGGGCAGCCGATGTGCTTCATGTGAACTCGAATTTGATGGGTGCGACCAGTTTTTAGTCGAAGACGCATGAGAGAAAAAGGCCCATAGCAGGCAATACAGCGATAAACCGTGTGGGCAAACTTTCCCTGGGTTGAATCGGTGCTGGCTTTAAACCGCTTTCTATTCTTTGGGTCACGAATCAGCTGAGTTTTGATGTTGCCAGAAGCAGCAGGAGGTCGGCCCACCACAATGGCGATATATTCTTTTTTAACCCGTCGCTGCTGAAATTGCTCTTGAAGCCAGGTTTCACTGGCAATATTTTTTGCCGTAATAATCAATCCTGAAGTATCCTTGTCCAACCGATGGACAATGCCAGGCCGATGGCTTGTTTCCACCGCTCCCCATCCCCAGTGAAACAGCAGGGCATTCACCAAGGTGCCAGTCCAGTTACCAGCGGCAGGATGAGTTACCATTCCCTGCTCCTTGTTTACCACCGTCACATCATCATCCTCATACACAATGTTTAGAGGCAAGTCTTGAGGCTGAATGTCCTGAGGAATTTGCTCCTGCCATTCAATTTCAATCTTGTCACCAGACTTTATTTTGGAGGAAAACTTTCCTTGATTTCCGTTAATCACAAGATTGGTAATGATATTTTGCAAATGAGATCGATTGGCACAACCACAGGCAGTAAGAATTTCTTCCTGACCTGCAAGAAATTTATCAACACGCATTTGTGCCGTATCTTCAGGCACTACAATAGTAATATTAGGCATTTGGTATAACTCCATCAAGTTGCGGTAACGTTACAGTAAGACCAAAAGGAAGGAATTTTTTGGAATCTATTTTTTGAGACAGATTATCTTGAAAAATATTCCCTGGAATCATAGCTTCTTGAGCAGAAAAATCATCTTGCGGTACAGTTTCATCATCCAAAGGAATGATTTCCACCGCCCCTCGATTTAATTCCTCTTGAGCCTTGTTTCGTTTATGTCGCTGAATGCTTGAAATAGTAAAATCTGTAATTCCCACCGCTGCAGCCACTCCCAAGGAAGTAAAAAGTATTCCCAACTGCTCGTCGGTGGTAAGGCGGGCAGCAGATGAGGACTTGGCAAAGGGATTAGGAAAATAATCGGGGTTCATGTCATGGGAAAAATAGCGAAACAGGGAATAGCCCAAGGTAACACCTAAGGTCACAAAGGGCAAGGATCCCAAACTCACAATTTCCGCCCGCCGCAGGTCTTGGAGCCAGCCGGGAAACTCATCCTTAGTATAAGGCTCAATGGTAACCGTGGGCTCAGCTGCCCCTAGAGACAGGGTAAAGCTACAGCAGAGAATCACGGCAATGCAGCGAATCAAGCCATTTTTCATCAGTAAACACGCTCTCCAAAGATGGCCGTTCCAATCCGCACCAAGGTGGCACCTTCTGCAATGGCAAGGGCAAAGTCGTTGCTCATGCCCATGGAAAGCTCCTTTAAATCAAGATTAGGAAAGCGTGAAGCCACCTCCTGCTGAATTTTCACTAGCTTTTTGAAGGAAGCGGCAATTTCTAGCTGGTTTTCCGTAAAAGGAGCCATGGTCATAAAGCCCTTAGGAACAATGTGGGAGGCAGAACAGGTATATTCCACCGCAGGAATCAGGGAGTCAAGACTGGTAAAGCCTGACTTGGATTCTTCTCCTGTATGGAATTCAAACAAAACCTCCACAGTCTTGTTCAAATTGGCTGCTTGTTTTTCAATTTCTTCCAAAAGCTCAATTCTGTCCACAGACTGAATACAAGAGGCACAGGAAAGAGCCTTTTTTACCTTGTTTCGTTGTAACGAACCGATGATATGAAGCTGGGCTTGTGGGGCGTGCTCCCTCACCTGCTGGAATTTTTCCACCGCCTCTTGCACACGGTTTTCTCCAAAAAGCAACTGACCATGATGAATGGCTTCTAACACCGCTTCTGCTGGATGAAATTTGCTAACGGCCACAAGGGAGACAGAATTGGCAGCACGACCAGATTTAATTTCCGCCTCTCGAATTGAATCTATAACTTGCTGTAATCGACTTGAAAGCTCACTCATGATTATCCTCTATTGAAAGCATTACTGATATCAGACAGATGAAGGAGGATTTCCAAGGGAAGCTCCTCTGCCCGCACCTGAGGATTGATTTTTGCTT
>JAGCMR010000342.1 GCA_017646305.1 Spirochaetaceae bacterium | reverse complement strand
TTGTATCCTAAACCTGTACTATGCTTTGGGATGGAATGGAAATATATTCGATCTAATAACCCTACCTCAGTGGCTATTAAACTGCATTATTGCAGCAGTGTGTTCCTGTCTCGGCATACTTTTGGCCATTTTCCGCAAAGATCCTAACACGGAGCACGTAGAATGAAACGAGTTTTAATTGCATTTCTTTTTCACTGTTTAGTTGTATTTATTTGTTTGTTTTGCTTTGTTAATTTTAAATGGCATATTCCAGAGCTCATTCCTGGCATGGAATTGTCCTACAAGCTGCTTACATCTGTAAAACTTCTTTTAGCTTGGTTGCCTCCAATTCTTGGCAGTGCCTATATTGTTTCTTATGCCAATATCTTTGGAAGAGACGACAAGCACATTATGGTGAAATACTCTCCCTACATCATGTCTCAATTCAAGTATGTAGCAATTTACGCCATTGTTGGAACCACCATTGTTATCTGCGGACAAGAGGTTTGTTCTCCCTTGGTAAATCAGCGGCTACGCCACATGGAAGAAGCCCCTGCACTCTACAAGGAGTATATGCAGGCTGCCCATAAATATCATCAGAGTGGAGACTTGATTTTTGCAGTACAGTATGCAGAAGCTGCAGAAGGCTTGCATCCCCATTCACAAGAAGCTTCCACGTTAAAAAGCGATTTAGAGGTTCAGCTGGAAGGAACTAATTACGACGAAACACTTAATTCAGCACTGCTGGTTCGAGAAAACATTGATTTTTCAATACATAATCGAAATGCAAATTCCCACGAATTATTGCGAAAATCACAGGAGGCCTTTGAAAAGGAAAACTGGATTGATGCCCACTACTATGCCATGATAGCTCAAAAGGTAGCAGAACCTGGTAGTGCCAATGTGGATGATGCTAAAATGATGGCTGCAGATGCCTGGAATATGCTCGATGAGCCAGGTCGATTTGAAAACGATGCTGTAGAAGAGCAGTATCGATTAAAAAAGCTCGCCTATTCCCAGTTGATGACAGGAAATATAGTAGAAGCTTATTATAGTTTTAATGAGCTTCTGCAACGATATCCTGGTGATGAAGATATTGAACGATACTACGCAGCTGCCGCACTGGAAATGGAAGCACAGTACTTCTTTTTAGATGAAATTCCTATTTCCTATGGACTGGAAGACAGACGAGATGTAGCCTTCCGGATGCAGCTACAAAATGGTGGTCAACAGGTAGTATTTATCAAGGGGCTTTCTTCTGTGGGAAATACAGGAGGCTTGGTACAATATGCTCGTGGACTAAACATCTATCAGTTTGACAAGGCTGGACAATTTCAGCAATCCTTGTATGTACCCTACGCAAAAATTCTAAGCCAAACCATAGCTTCTCTCGATAAAGCTACCCAAAAGGCACTGGAATATACAGGCATAGATATGGAAAAAGGAACAGTTCCTCTTATTATGCTAGAGTCTGTTGATAGAGTTCAGCCCAACAGCTTAAATAAGCCTGTATACACCTTTGCTCAAGGGCAAACCACAACCACAAAGCAGATTATTACCCTGCCCATTGCCTATTCAGACTTTCTTTTGTTAAAAAATACCTTCCATAATCCAGAGCAAATGACCTTGGTAGACGTAATTCAAATGTCTTTTAAGGCATCTGATTATGGTTATTCACCAGTTATATATGGCCAAGATGCTTGTTCAAGAATGAGTAATCCCTTCCTGTACATAATATTCTTCATTGGATTAGCTAGCATGGGTTGGAATTATCGAATCATGAGCGGTAGCTTCCGTTTATCATGGTTTTTAATGCCTCTCTTATTAACAGTAGGACTCTATCTTTTGCTAGAAGTAGGACAGTATGCCCAAAAGCTTTTAAATTATGGCTTATTTGGATTCTTCCACTTTACAGCTGTACCGATTATCTTTGTACTAGCCCTCATCGGTGTATTCTGGGCATCTCTGCTCTTTGTAAGCAGAAGAAGCCAATAGCAAATTACCTAACAAATAAAAAAGCCAGTGATGGAACTGCTCTACAAAAGCACTCCAATCACTGGCCTTTTTGTTTGAAACAGATTTTTCTATCAAAATCTAAAAATCAGTCTTATTCTTCAGGATATACCTTAGTAATACGAGCACCTAAGCTCTTGAGCCGTTCTGTAAGGTTTTCATAACCTCGCTCCACCTGGTACACATTACTGATGAGGCTTTCACCACGAGCAGCCATGGCTGCAATAATCATAGCCATACCTGCACGTACGTCAGGAGACACAAGATTATCTCCATGGAGGGTACAGGCTCCAGACACAACAGCACGGTGAGGATCACACAGGGTAATACGAGCCCCCATGGAAATAAGCTTATCCACAAAGAACATTCGTGACTCAAACATCTTTTCATGAATCAAAACAGTTCCGTCTACCTGAGTAGCCACCACCGTCATGATGCTGGTAAGATCTGGTGGGAATCCTGGCCATGGAGAGTCATCGATTTTGGGGATCATTCCACCAAGATCGGTGTTTACCTGCATGGACTGGGTTTCTGGTACTGTCAATACATCACCTTCAATATGCCAGGTAATTCCCAGCTTACCAAAGGCCAGCTTAATGGGGCGCATATCCTTGGGATTTACACCCTTGATGGAAATGCTTCCACGAGTGGCTGCTGCAAGACCAATAAATGAACCGATTTCCATGTAGTCGGGGCCAATACGATAGGTACAACCGTGGAGCTCTGGTACACCGTCAATCTCCAAGATATTGCTTCCTACACCAGAGATTTTTGCTCCCATAGCGTTAAGCATCTTGCACAAGTCCTGCACGTGAGGCTCGCTAGCTGCATTGGTAATGGTAGTGTGACCTTCTGCCAGTACGGCGGCCATAACTGCATTTTCGGTGGCGGTGACAGATGCTTCATCAAGGAAGATGTCTGCTCCAGCTAATTTGTTTGTGCTAAAGGTAAACTGCCCATTAATGGCAACTCTAGCACCAAGCTCAGTTAAAGCTAAAAAGTGGGTATCAAGTCGCCGCCGTCCGATAACGTCTCCACCAGGAGGTGGAAGCTTAGCCTTTCTAGTGCGAGCCACAAGGGGGCCTGCAAAAAGAATGGAAGCACGTAACTTCTTAGACAATTCTTGGGGAATTTCTGTTCCTATTCCTGAACCAGCACAAATTTCCCAGCTATTTTCTGATAATTTTTTTACAGAAGCACCTAGGGCCTGCAAAATCTCTATCATTACCCCGGTATCCTTGATATTAGGAATATTCTCAAGAATAACAGGCTCGCTGGTAAGCAGGGTGGCTGCCAAACAAGGCAAGGCGGCATTTTTGTTACCGCTGGCAGTAATGGTTCCCTTGATAGGAAAGCCACCCTCAATTAGATAACTATACATTGTATTCACAATCCCCTCCCACGGGTCTTTTCCTATTTATCGGCTTGCAATGATACAAGGTTAAGTAGTGTCAGAACACCGTATGCCATTTGGGAGAGAGAAGCCCACTCCATGCGTGAATGAAAGTTGTGACCACCAGTAAAAATATTTGGACAGGGAATTCCCATTTCTGTAAGGCGAGAACCATCAGTTCCACCACGAATAGGACGGAAAATAGGCTCAATTCCAGCCATCTTCACTGCCTTTACCAGATTTTCCATGATATGAGGCTGCTGATCTAGCTTTGCCTTCATATTCAAGTACTGCAGATTATGATTTACCTCTACGGAGGAGCCTGCATACTTTGCCACCACAGCCTTTGCAAGGATTTCCACAGTTTCCTTGCGACGTTCCATGGAAGCTGCATCAAAGTCTCGCAGATAAATACTTACCCGTGATTCTTCGATATGACCACTCATATCCATGGGACAATAAAAGCCCTGGTAGTTGTCAGTTGTTTCAGGAGCTTCGTGACGAGGAAGCAAAGAAAGGAAGTCTGCCATCATGGACACAGCATTTACCATGTCGGGACGAGCATAGCCTGTGTGCTTTGCTTTACCAATGAAAACAACATCTGAACGCCAGGCATTAAAGCATTCATCTTCAATCTCGCCACCAGTGCTTCCGTCAAAGGTGTAGCACTGCTTGGCAGTAAGCCATTCGATAGGAACAAAGTCCATACCGTGTCCTGTTTCTTCATCGGGAGAAAAGATAATTTCGATGGTGCCATGGGGAAGCTGCTTTTGGATAATTTCCTGCAAACCAGTCATGATAATGGCGATTCCAGCCTTATCGTCAGAGCCCAACAAGGTAGTTCCATCACTGGTGATAATGGTATCGCCCACCACCTGCTGTAGCTTTGTGTCGATGCCCGGATCAAGAGTTGCTCCACCCTTTAGCTGAATGGGGTTTCCGTCATAATTTTGCACCACTTGGGGCTGCACGTTTTCACCAGAAACCT
>JAGCMR010000341.1 GCA_017646305.1 Spirochaetaceae bacterium | reverse complement strand
GCCTGGCGGCTTTTGGCAGCATTGGAGGCAAAGCGAAGGATAAATTCCTTCAAATCCTTCATTTTTTCCTCACGCTTCTTGGCCTGATCCTTGGCCTGACGCTGCATAATCTGACTCATCTGATACCAGAAGTCGTAGTTTCCGCTAAAGAGGGAGATTTTTCCGTAGTCAATGTCGCAGATATAGGTGCAGACTGAGTTCAAAAAGTGACGGTCGTGGCTTACTACGATAACGGTGTTGGGGAAGTCCATCAAGAAATCTTCCAGCCAGCTGATGGATTCCAAGTCAAGACCGTTGGTGGGCTCGTCCAACAAGAGGATATCTGGCTCGCCGAAAATTGCCTGAGCCAGCAATACGCGGACCTTGCGGCTTTCGTCCAGCTCATTCATCATACGATCATGATATTCCTCTTCTAGACCAAGACCAGAAAGCATCTGCTCAATCTGATTTTCTGCTTCCCAGCCTCCTAACTCGCTATACTCACCTTCCAGCTCACTGGCACGAATACCATCTTCCTCGGTGAAATCTTCCTTGGCATAGATGGCCTCCCTGTCCTTGTGGCACTGATAAAGCTTGGGATGGCCCATCATTACTGTGTCTTTTACAGAGAACTCGTCATAGGCAAAGTGATCCTGCTTCAAAACTGCCATTCGTTCACCAGGAGTGATAATAATCTGTCCAGAATCGTGCTCCAGCTCTCCAGAAAGCACCTTCAAAAAGGTGGATTTTCCTGCTCCATTGGCACCGATAATGCCATAGCAGTTGCCGGGAGTGAATTTGAGATTTACGTCCTTAAAAAGTGGTCTGTCTCCAAACTTGAGACTAACATCGCTTACTGTTACCATATCTTGTCATTCCTTATAAAATTACTTATTATCGGACTGAGAGGATTTTGTTCCACCTCCAAACAATCCCTTTAATCGAGCCAAGAATCCCTTCTTCTGGGGAGCTATCTTCTCTTGGGTTTGTACAGAAGTAGCTACCTTTGATTCCTGGGATGAAGATACTGAGTGCTTTGCCTGCTGCTGGCTAGAATTCTGCTTGGAGCCCTTCTTTTGTCCGTTGGACTTTCCCTTATTTCCACCAGATTGGGAATTATTCCCATATTTTTCCTTGTAGACCTTCATCCGCTGGTCAAAGGACAAACCAGAAAGATCCTCCCCCTTTAGCTGACTTCCATCTTGACGGGAATAATTTTTGTCAGAACCAGATTGAGATTTTGTATCATACCGCTTCTTTTTCTGGTAATTGTCCCGCTTGCCAGAAAAATCTCCGTCCTTGGTGTATTTTTTCTCTTTTTGATAGTCACCTTTACTGTGGGAACCAGATTTTCGATTTCGGCCATCCTCTGATGATGAAAATTTTCCGTTTCGGTGGGCCCCATTTCGTCCTCTATTTCCACTGGATTTACCACCACGGCCACCACGTCTATCTCCATGGCCACGTCGACCTTCTTCTCCATCCTCACCATAGTCACCAGTGCGAATGTATACATCAGCACTCTTGTCTTCTGCCATCATGTCATCAAAGGCAACAGCAGAGGGAATGGAGTGACCAAGATACCGCTCAATAGGGACGAGGTTGTACACATCCTGCTCGCTACAGAAGGTATAGGCCTTACCAGACTTACCAGCTCGGGCAGTGCGTCCAATACGATGAACGTAATTTTCTGACTCGTTAGGCAGGTCATAATTTACCACCATGGCCAAATCGTCCACATCGATTCCACGAGCTGCCACGTCAGTGGCCACCAAGCACTTGAGGGAACCGCTTCTGAAGGAATCAAGAACTTGAAGCCGCTTTGATTGAGGCAAGTCCCCGATGATGAACTCACTTTCTAAGCCATTAAGCTGCAATCGCTTTGCCACCACCTCACAGCTTCGCTTGGTGTTGCAGAATATGATAACACTTTCTGGCTTTTCTGACTGGAGAATCCCTAGCAACAGCTTCATCTTGGCATCGCTGGAAACATGGAGTAGCTGTTGATCAATTTCCTCAACGGTAATTTGCTTTGATTCGATGGTGATTTCCACTGGATCTTCAGTGTATTCCCAGGCAAGGTTCTTTACGTAGGTATTAAGGGTGGCACTAAAAAGCATGGTTTGGCGCTCTGCTGTTTTTGGAAGCACCTTAATAAGTTTTCGCAAATCAGGATAAAATCCCATGTCAAACATTCGATCGGCTTCATCTACTACCAAGAAAGCCACCTGACTCAAATCCATGGTTCCAGATTCTTGTAAATCAATTACACGGCCTGGGGTACCGATGATAATATCCACATTTTCTTTCAACATGGCAGTCTGCTTGTTATAGCCAACGCCACCGTAAAAACTTCCTGTCTTGAGGCTAGTACCAGAAATCAATGTTCTGGCTTCCTCCTCCACCTGTACCGCCAGCTCCCGTGTGGGAACCATAATAAGAGCCTTCTTTCCCGCAACTTCACCACGGGCCAACATCTGCTGAATAATTGAAATTAAAAATGCGGCGGTTTTTCCAGTACCTGTCTGTGACTGGACGTATAAATCGGCACCATCCAAGGCTGCCTGTAGCACCTGCTCCTGAACTGGGGTGCATTCTACATATCCTGCTGACTCAATTCCCTTCAGCAGGGATTCATGCAACTGTAATTCCGTAAATTTCATACTATTGTGTACTATATACTTTTTTGCTACCTATGTACATGGATTTTTAAAAAATATTTAT
>JAGCMR010000340.1 GCA_017646305.1 Spirochaetaceae bacterium | reverse complement strand
TAATGCTATATTATGAGCAATTCCAATCAAACTAATTCTAATCAACAGGCAAAGTTAAGCCACTGGGCTGACCAAACTGCAGAAAAAATCATCCGGGAGCGTGGAGACATGGATGTATATACCTGTGCTTCCGGCATCACACCATCAGGAACTGTCCACATCGGTAACTTCCGTGAAATTATTTCCGTGGACTTGGTGGTACGGGCTCTCCGTGACCGAGGCAAGAATGTTCGCTTTATCTATTCTTGGGACGACTACGATGTATTCCGCAAGGTTCCCCTGAACATGCCTAAATCTGAGGAGCTAGAAAAATGTCTACGCTTCCCCATTACCATGGTGCCAGATCCCTTTGATCGGGACTCTTCCTACGCTCGCCACCATGAGGTTGATGTAGAGTCTACCCTTCCCGCCGTTGGTATTCACCCAGAATTCCTGTATCAGGCAGAACGCTATCGATCCCACATGTACGACGAGGGAATGAAGCTTGCTCTGCAGAATCGAAACAAGATCAAGGATTGTTTGAATCGTTACCGAGACGATGCCCATAAAATTCCTGCTGAGGAAGAATATTGGCCTGCTGCCATTTTCTGTGAGAAGTGTAACCGTGACACCACCGTTATCGACGGATACGATGGTGAATACGGTCTTACCTACCACTGTACCGAATGTGGTCACTCAGAAACAGCTGATATTCGTACAGCTTCTGGCGTAAAGCTAGGTTGGCGAGTTGACTGGCCCATGCGCTGGCAGTTTGAAAAAACTGTTTTTGAACCAGCAGGAAAAGACCACCACAGTCAGGGTGGCTCCTTTGACACTGCCCGTTTGGTGGCAGAAGAAATCTACAACTGGCCTGCTCCCGTAACCTTCCGCTATGACTTTATCGGAATCAAGGGAACTCCCGGAAAGATGTCATCCTCTAAGGGACAGGTTATTGCCCTGCCAGACGTTCTGCGGGTATATCCACCAGAAATCGTTCGTTATATGTTTGCAGGAACTCGTCCCAACACCGAGTTCTCCATCAGCTTTGACTTGGATGTACTGAAAACCTACGAGGACTACGACAAGACTGAGCGAATTGCTTGGGGTGTGGAAAAGGCAAAGAATGATGATGTTTATGCTAAGGAACGCCGTATTTACGAGCTGTCTCAGGTAAATGGCATGCCAGAGGTAATGCCCTACCAGATGCCACTGCGTCACCTGTGTAACCTGCTGCAGACAAACTCTGGCAATATTGATGCCGTTATCGCTAGCCTGCCAGAGGTAAAGCCTGAGCAGCTGGAAGGTTTGAAAACACGTTGTCGCTGTGCTTGGTACTGGATTACCGAGTGTGCCCCAGAGGATTTCCGCTTTGCCTTGAAGACAGTTGGAACAAAGGTAGAGCTGAACGAAACAGAATTGGCTGCCATCAAAAAGATTTATCAGGACGTATTGCCTGTAATGGATACTTTGGAAGAAAAGCCCTTGTCCGAGGCAATTTACGATGTAGCACATCAGTGCGGCTTGGAGCCAAAGGCCCTCTTTACCGCTGTGTACCAGGTGCTTATCGGAAAGAATGCAGGCCCTCGTCTTGCTAGCTTTATGAAGATTATTGGTCGAAGCCGCCTAGAAGAGCTTCTCGGTCAGTACTAGACTTACCTTGTAAGTAGTCCCAGGATGAGTTTTCTTCCTGGGGCTTATTGATTTATACTTGAATTATGATTGGATTTTTTATAAAGAAAAATTTCTTTGACGGTTGGGATCATATCTTGTCCTTGGTATTTCCCAACATGTTGATCTTTGCCTTGGTAATCGGAGGCTATTTTTTTGCAGATGTGGCTCTAAATCTGTCACTACTGGCATCTTTGCTGATACTCGGTGTTTTTTGGTGTGGTACCTTTATAGCAATCTTTGCCTTTGGCTCCTGTGCAGCAGAAATTGCTAATTTTAAATCTGTTTCCTTTAAAGATTGGCTTAAGAATTTTCCCTCAGTTTGGAAGGATGGATTGATTTTTGGTCTTATTACTGGAATTCTTGCCACATTAGGAATTATTGCTATTCCTTTCTATTTACAAATGGAGGGAATGATAGGACTTTTCCTTGCAGCACTAGTATTTTGGTTCCTTTTGGTTTGTGTTCTTGCTTTTCAGTGGGTCTTGCCTATCCGCTCTCTCATGAACAATGATTTGAAAAAATCTATCAAAAAATCATTTATCATTTTCTTTGATAATCCAGGCTTTTCCCTGTTCATGTTCCTGTACACAATCTTTTTGACGGTACTATCTATAGCCTTCTTTATGCTTGCTCCAAGCTTTTGTGGCATTGTATTAGCCCACACAAATGGGCTTCGACTACGGCTATACAAGTATGACTGGCTAGAGGAGCATCCAGATGCAAGCCCAGCAGAAAAGAAGCACATCCCTTGGAAGGAGCTAGTTGCAGAGGATAGAGAAAATGTAGGTCCTCGCACCTTGAAAAACTTTATCTTTCCTTGGAAGGAGTAAAAAAAATAGGATGGTCCAACACACCATCCTATTTTTTATTCTAAAATGATCGTAAGAGAGGGAATTCATATTCCCTCTCTACAACTTTATTCTTCGGTAGCCTTTGTAAAGGCTTCTACGTTGCGGCCATAGAGCAGGCTTAATTGCTTGAGCCACTGAGCAACATCTTCTCCTGTCATGTTTTCATTCATTCGCCAAATCCAGTTTTTGCCGTCGGAGGTGGAGGGCATGTTCATGCGGGCCTCGCTGCCTAAGCCATAAATATCTTGCAAAGGAATGACGGCAAATTTTGCAGTGGAAGAAATTGCCAGCTGCACGAGACGGCGACATAAATCCTTTTTACTGCAAGAATTCCCTGGCCCATCAAGATACTGTCCAATCAGCTCCAATTCCTCTGATGCTGCCTGAGAAAGCCAACCTGCCATGGTGTCGTTGTCGTGGGTACCTGTGTACACCACACAATGAGGGCTGTACATGTGGGGCAAGAAGGCATTAACACAACCACTGCCGCCAGCTTCCTTCAGGTCAAAGGCAAATTGCAAAACCTTCATTCCAGGCAGGTTAAAATCATCCCGTAGCTTCCGCACCTCATCGGTGATAACCCCAAGGTCTTCTGCAATAATGGGAATGTCACCTAGGGTATTTTGGATTGACTGAAAGAGCTTGTGATCAGGGCCAGGAAGCCACTGACCATTCTCAGCAGTTGTTTCACCAGCTGGAACAGCCCAGTAGGCCTCAAAACCACGGAAATGATCAATTCTAATATAATCCACCAGTTCCAAGGTAGCCTTAATACGAGTAATCCACCAATCATAACCGTGAGCCGCCATGGCATCCCAGTCGTACAAGGGATTTCCCCACAGCTGACCTGTGGCACTAAAGTAATCTGGTGGCACACCAGCAACAGCTGTAGCACGACCATTTTCATTCAGCTGGAATAAGTCTTGATTTGCCCACACGTCTGCTGAATCTGCTGCAACAAAAATCGGGATATCACCAATGATGGAAATACCCTTTCCGTTGGCATAATCTTTTAGCTCGTGCCACTGGGTAAAGAAGAAGAACTGGATAACCTTTTGAACTTCAACCTCCTGACTATGAGATTCAAGCCACTGGGCCAAGGCATCTTCTTGGTGGCAGGCCAATTCCTTGGGCCAGTAATTGCTCCACATGGCACCTGTAACCTTTTCTTCTTGAGCCTTTTTATCGTAAAACTCTTTAATGCTCATAAATAGGCTATAGTTTTCTAGCCAGATTTTGTGATGAGCTAAAAATTCCTTGTAATTGGCCTTATCCTCAGCAGACGCATTTTCTAAAAAATAACTAGCGGCCTTCTTTAGCACTGGCATCTTCCACCAAACTACAGAGCCAAAGTCCACATTTCCCTTTTGAGAAATATATTCTGGTGGCACAATAGCTTCTTTGTCAGCCCAGCCCCGCTCCACTAAGTCATCGAGATCAATCATTAAGGGATTACCAGCAAAGGTAGAAAAAGAAGCGTAGGGAGAATCACCATAACCAGTGGGCCCCAAGGGAAGAATCTGCCACAAACTTTGATGTCCAGCCACAAGCCAATCCACAAAATCAAAGGCTTTTTTACCAATAGTTCCTATTCCAGGTGTGTTTGGCAATGATGTTGGATGTAATAAGATACCGCTTCGACGCTGTAATTCCATAGGGTCCCCCTCAAACTTATTCAGTAAACCGATTTACTTACAGTATACCACAGGAGTTACTTCAAAGCAAGTTTAAGCTTTCTGGAATTATCAAGGTGACGCAAACACATCCATCTTCCGTATTTGCTATAGAAACAGAACCTTGATGGAGATTCATGATGGCCTTAACGATGGAGAGTCCTAAACCAGTTCCTCCAAGGGTCCGTGACTTATCGCCCCGATAAAATCGATTAAATACATGTTCTAGATCATCTTCTAGAATGGCACCTGTATTCTTGATGTTCAAAAGACTTTGGCCATTTTCTTGAAAAAAATCTATGGAAATCTTTCCTCCTGCTTCTGTGTGTTGTATGGCATTCTGGATGATGTTTGAAACACAGCGTTGTAATAAATGCTCATCAGCAGTAAAGCTAAAAAGATCAGAATTAAAAACTAAATCGATTTTTTTTTGCTTACATAAAAAAGAAAATCGATCCCGCATATCATCCATAAAACTACAGGAAGAAAGAGTTTTTGGTGTAATTACCATTTC
>JAGCMR010000036.1 GCA_017646305.1 Spirochaetaceae bacterium | reverse complement strand
GGGGAGTGTTTTTTTCAAAAAAATAAAAAAAACTTAACCTCCCGTAAAAAAAAGACGATAGGTGTAGTAAGTGTCCTGTAAGAATATACTTCAGGCATAGCTTAGTCACAAGCTGATTAGGCTGATAAATTGGAGGTATGCCAATGTTGGCACCAAACATGAATCTGGAACTGGGGCTACGGGAGCCAGTTCAAACTTCTGGTAATTCCCAACGTCCAGAGCAAAAAGCTTCTGGGCCATCATCTTTTGAACGGGCTCTAGAACGTGCCCGCACAGAAAAGACTGCTGCTAGTGAGCCAGAACATGCTACAACAGATGAAACAGTAGAATCTCAAGAGCCGGTTTCCAAGGAAGGGGAGAAAGTTGCCCTTAAGGAAGCTTCCTCTAAGATTGATGCTGAAATTAATTCTCTTGAAAAAACTCTTGCTGCAAAGGCGGATACAGAAATAAAGGGGCTGAATATTGCCAATGTAGTGGAGGAGTCCACTCTAGTTTCAGAAAGTCTTCCCACAGAAGTTACTCTGGCAGAAGAGCTGGATCCAGAGGCTCTTTCTAAGGAGCTTGTTTTACAGCAAACCGATTTTGATCAGGAGGGAGAGCCCCAGGTGAAGCTTCCTGAAGAGGGAGTTCTTGTTGTGGCTGAAGCTTTGGAAGAAGCCAGAAAGGCCATGGAACAACAGTCTGAAGATTCAGAAAAAAAGACAAAAAAGCTTGGAGCAAAGGATGTGGATTATTCCATTGCTCAAATTCTTCAAAATGGTCAGCAGGGAAATCATGTGGCCGAGAAGGCTGGAGTGGCAGAAGGTGCTGTAGCTGAGATTCAGGGAGAAATCAAAACCCTCAAGCTGGAAACTGGTACTTCCCTAGATCAAAAGATTGAAGTACAGGACTTGCGAACTGCTGCAGAAAATGGTGTTACTGAAGCCTCTCTTAAAGATGGTAACTTTGTGACTACTGTAAGTCAGGGGGAAGGTACTGCTGACATTACATTGCAGCTAGCTCAAGGTACTGATGGAAGTGGAAAAACTTCTTCTGTGGCAGCTGGTGGCAAGGAAAATAACTTTGGTGCCATGCTTTCAAGTCAGCTACAGAACAATGCTACTGAATTAGTACGAACTGGTTCTATCATCCTTCGGGACGGAAATATGGGAACCATCAATCTTATTCTCCATCCAGAAGAATTAGGAAACGTAAAAATCAGTTTGGAATTAAATGATAAGATGGTTTCTGCCCAAATTCGTGTTGCCTCCGAAGAAGCCTTTCAGGCATTTAAGGATTCTATTGCTTCACTAAAGCAGGCTTTTGCCGATAGTGGTTTTGACACAGGTTCCTTTGATCTGTCTTGGTCTGGCAATGGTCAGCAGCAGCAGAGTGGTCAGCAACAGTCAAATCAGGGATATATTGCCTTTGCCGATACTCTTTATGGAGAAATGATGGCAGAGGATGGTGTTGATTCTGGAGTTGAAGGAGAAATCCTACAAAAAACTTATTCAGATTCGTCACAAGTTGCCGTTAATATAATGGCATAGAAGTTTTGTAAAAGTATAGGAGCTGGATTTTATGGAAATAAATACAATGATGAGTGCAGCGGAAAAGACTCAGACAACCTTGGCTGTAGATACATTTAACAAGAGTTTGGCTGTAAATGGTCGCACCGCAAGCCAAGAGCTGGGTAAGGACGACTTCCTTAAGCTGTTGATTACACAGTTACAGAATCAGGATCCCACCAGCCCTATGGAAAATACAGAGTTTATCGCTCAGATGGCTCAGTTCTCCTCTCTGGAGCAGATGACCAACATGAGTACTGAATTCACCAAGCTGGCAAATATGTTGAATTCCGGTGAGGCTGTTAGTCTCCTGGGTAAGAACGTGGAGATTGCCGCTGGCGAATCTTCCATCAGTGGAGTTGTAGAGGCCGTTACCCGAGGTACAAATCCTCAGATCAAG
>JAGCMR010000339.1 GCA_017646305.1 Spirochaetaceae bacterium | reverse complement strand
TTTCTCTGGCAGCAAGTAGGGATTGCCATTTACACCACCATTCTCATGAAAAAGGAAAAGAAACAGGAAAACTCGGAGGATAGTGATGATTCCCAAAACCAGCTTTAAGGAATTTGAAAAGGATTTTCATCAAATGACTGGTGATTCCATAAAAAAACTAGTGATGGCAAAAATTGTAGAAACACCAGCTTATGTAGTGAAGGAATTAGGACTGGAATTTCCTCCAGGACAAAGTCTGCTTTGGGGACTATTGATTTTTGGACGACAGGGAATTCATTTTTTTGTTCATGCTTCTGAAAGTGCCTTAGCTACCATGTTCAGAAATGCCACCAACGGCAAGCCTCCACGGGAACAATACCTTTACATCCCACGAGAAAGCCTTCATACATTGGAACCCCTATCTCAAGAACAGGGAATTTTCTCCCTAAAAAGACTCCTTCCTTTTTTAAAAGAAAAACCCCGATTTCTCAGAATACAATTTCACCAAGAAAGCCAACAACCAGGGGAAAACTACACCCTCATTCTTGAACCCATTGCGGGCTTAGATGAAATTACTCCTCTATTACAGGAATTTTTTGCCGAACCAAGCCTAAGTGAAGGCTAAAGGAAATCCACTCTCCCTGGCACCCCTCCACTACAATGCTTCCCTGGTGAGCCTGGGCTATGGCTTGAGCTATGGAAAGGCCAAGGCCACAGCCACCTGTGGTGCGGGTGCGAGAGGAATCGCTACGATAAAATCGCTTGAAAATCTGCTTTATCTCATCCTCGGAAAGACCCTCTCCTTGGTTATACACGGTAATCACTGGATGGCTGTGACTTTTACCAAATTTTCCTTGACTACGGTTTCCACGGCGATTTCCTTCCATAGCCAATGATACCTTAATTTTTGCCCCAGCGGAGGAATTTTTTATAGCATTGTCCAGTAAAATCACCACAATTTGGCTTATGCCACCGCCATCACATACCCATTGGACACCTTCTTGAATCTCTAGTTCCAGCTCTTTGTCTTGTTCATAGACTATGCTTTCAAAAGGAAGCACCGCTGCCTCCACCACACGGCTTACATCAACGGAGGAATATACTAAGGGCATACGACCTGCATCATTTTTTGCCAAGTACAACAAATCATTAATAAGACGAGCCATGCGATTTGTTTCACTTTTTATATAATTTAACCACTTATTGTCTCCGATCTCTCCGGAAAGAGCATCTGCATTGGCAGCAACAACAGAAATAGGAGTTTTCAGTTCATGCCCAGCATCGGCAATAAATTGCTTTTGTGTTTCAAAGGCCTCTTGTACTGGTCGTACAGAACGTTTTGCCACAAACCAAGCTACCGCAGCAGAAATCATAATGGAAAGAAGATAAATTCCCACGCTTACCAGCATCATGCGACCAGCAGTTTTCATTTCTCTGGTAAAATCTGCCAATGCCACTAAGGAGCCTTGATTAGTATTTTTCTTGATATACAAAAAGCTCCCCATGGAAGAAAAAAACATTTTTGGTTTTTCTGTAAATTCTAAATCCAAGCCAAGATTAATAAGCTCATTCATTTCCTCATCAGTGTAACGAGGAAAGGTGTCGAGAATAGAAGCCAGCTTTCCTTCCATATCGTAGGTTATGCCAAAAAAATTCTTGGCAAGGGTTTCATTTGCAAAGGGCATAACATTGGCAAAAAAATTACGCCAAGCATTTTCATCGTTTGGAGGTGTATTCTGATTCCGTAAAGGCACCTGAGATTCCGTCAAGGGAATATCCTTCATGCGACTTTGTACCCAGTCGTGGCGTTTTTCCAGAATGGGGATATTATGACGTACAAAGTGATAAAGAGATCCCTTCATTTCTCGTAATACAGAAAAAGACACCATAAGATTTAGGGAAATAAGCACCAAGGCAAAGACAATAGCTTGAATTACCAGCACAGTCACTACCATCTTTCGTTGTAGCCGCTTTATAACCTTCATACCAAAGAATATCCTATACCACGACTTGTTCTGATTTCCACAGAGGAACCAAGAAAACGAATCTTTTTTCTAATAAAAGAAATGAAAACCTCAAGATTATTGTGTTCAGCATTTGAATCCCCACCCCAAATTTTTTCGATGATTCGCTCCTTAGTAAGGATTTGACAGGGATTTTGCAGAAGCATTTCCATAATGTGAAATTCCTTTTGAGAAAGGGCAACCTTATTGGTACCATCACCATTTTGAGTAGAAAGCTCCATATTCTTGGGATTTAAGACTAAATCCTTGTATTCCAGCACATCTAGCATAAGCTCACCTCGGCGACGAGTTAATGCACGAACACGGGCCAAAAGCTCATCGGTGGAAAAGGGCTTGGTCATGTAGTCATCGGCACCAAAATCAAGACCACTTACCTTATCCTGCACCTCATCCCGAGCAGTAAGCATTAACACTGGAATGGAATTCTTTTCACTGCGGATTGTTCTCAACACAGAAATACCATCCATTTTTGGCATCATGATATCGAGAATCACTAAATCATATACCCCACTACGAATATATTCCAAGGCACTTTGGCCATCGTACACAGGGTCTATATCATACTTTTGCTTTGAAAGAATTTCACAGAGAGCACTAGAAAGATGCTGCTCGTCTTCAGCCAACAACAATCTCATAGTAATTTATTGTAGTAGAGAATATTAAAATAACCTTAAAACCAGCTTAGAGGGGCAAGGATTTCACAGAAGAAATTACAATCCTAGGATTGAAATCGACTTAAAAATGCCTTTGTTCTTTCCTGTTGGGGATTATTGATTACTTCCTGGGCAGGCCCCTGCTCCACAATAACGCCACCGTCCATGAAAATAATCCTGTCGGACAAGTCCCGGGCAAAGGCCATTTCGTGAGTTACTACCACCATGGTCATGTGTTCTTGGGCCAACTCACGAATAACTTTGAGGATTTCTCCTGTTAACTCTGGGTCTAGGGCACTGGTGGGCTCCTGAAAGAACAAAACCTGAGGATCTAGGGCCAAGGCACGGGCAATGGATACACGCTGCTGCTGACCTCCAGAAAGCTCACAGGGATAGGCATTTTCCTTGTCAGCACGTCCCATTTTTGCCAAAAGCTCTCGTCCTCGCTGCTGGGCCTGAGCCTTGCTACGACCAAGCACGTGTATCTGAGCCTCGGTAATATTCCGCAAAACAGTAAAATGAGGAAAAAGATTGAAGTTCTGGAACACCAATCCTGCATTCAAGCCGATTTGATGGAGCTCCTTCTTATTTGCATAGATTCCATTCTTTACCATCTGCTTGCCACAAATGCTGATGGAACCACCAGAAACCTTTTCCAACTGGGTAATACAACGGAGCATGGTAGACTTACCAGAGCCCGAAGGTCCAATAATTCCCAGTACCTCACCTCGGCCCACAGTAAAGGATACATCACGAATGACCTCCAGTGAACCAAAGGACTTGGAAAGATTTTCCACCTGTACAATAACTTCTGACATGATTTCCTCCTACTTGTAGTAATCCAGTTTTTTTTCTATGCGGAGGAAGACCGCAGAAACAACCCAGTTCATGATAAAGTAAAAGATTCCTGCCACGAAGATAGGCATGGTGGAAAATTCTCGGCTTGCTGCATTTTGAGCGGCACGGAACAATTCTGACACACCAATAACCTGAGCCAGTGCCGTATCCTTTACTAAGGTA
>JAGCMR010000338.1 GCA_017646305.1 Spirochaetaceae bacterium | reverse complement strand
GGTGCCAAGCGGTGTCCATGATGGCACAGTGAGGAACATCAGGGAGAACCTTCTGAGCTGCCTCAATACCCATGATGTTGGCAGGGTTGTGAAGAGGAGCCAAATCCTGAATCTCACGGAACTGCTCAATAACTTCTGGAGTTACGATTACAGACTTGGTGAACTTGTCTCCACCGTGAACAACACGATGTCCTACAGCCTTGATAACAGACATGTCGGAGATAACACCAGTGGTGGCATCGGTGATAGTGTTGATAATCAGCTCGATAGCCTCCTTGTGGGTAGGACAGGGCTGTTCCTTTACGAACTCATCCTTTCCCTTTGCCTTGTGGGAAATTACGGAACCTTCCTGAGTTACTCGCTCTACAACACCAGAAGCCAAAACATCCTTTTCGCTCCAATCATAAACCTGATATTTAGCGGAGGAGCTCCCGCAGTTCAATGTTAAAATAATCATTCCAATCCTCGAAAAAATTAAAAGTGTTTTTCCATTATAAGATTATTTTGTGGAATTGTGAAGGGAAAATGACAAGTTTATGATTATTTTGTTGTGTTTTATGAGTATATTTCTGTAGAGAGGGAAAGAAAGGTTTTGACATGTGGTGGGAGTGAAAAAAAAGACTGTCAGTGAAGGCTGACAGTCTTGTTGTATGATTCTTTATACGGGAATATTATTTGTACTCTAACATGAACATATTGTTAGCAGGTAAAGTCTTTATCTCTGATTTTCTTTAAGGTTTCTCTGAGATCCTTTTCCAAGGGTCTGTCCTCTTCTAGTATTCCAAAAGATTCAGCGATTTCATTGAAAGTCTGTTGAATTCCTTTCATTTTTTCACTAGAGATTTCTTTTCGGTCCCGTCTGATTCTCAAAGCCTGGTGAGCTGCCAATAAGGTAGCCGCTGTAACTTGTTCTGTAAGCTCTATGACTCTCAAGCAGTCTCGGGCGGCAATTGTTCCCATACTAACCTTATCCTGGTTGTGACATTCTGTTGAACGAGAAAATACACTGACTGGGATAGCATTTTTTAATGCCTCGGCTGTCCATGCAGATGCTCCAATTTGGACGGCTTTGAATCCGTGGTTGATAGAAAAACTAGTGCTTGCCCCAGAAAGGTTCGGTGGTAATCCACGGTTAAATTTAATATCTACCATAACGGCAAGCTGTCTATCTAACAAATCTGCCAAATTACACATTGTGTTTTTGATGCTATCCATCACAAAGCAAATATGTCCACCATAAAAATGTCCACCATGGAAAATAGATCGAGTTTCAGGATCAATGATAGGATTATCGTTGGCACTATTCATTTCTGTTTCTATGATAGTGCGGAATAGAGATTCAGCTTCATAGAAGACCCCGATGATGTGGGGGGCACAGCGAATGGAGTAGGGATCTTGAATCCGTTCTGGAATAACATTGCTTTCCTGTGTGGAAGTAATAGCTTTTCTGATTTTATCTGCGGCCTTACTTTGTCCTGGATGTGGTTTAACATCAAAAAGGCGTTTGAAAAAATGATAATCGTTTCCTTTCAGAGCAATAGAATTCATGGCTGTAATGCGGCATGCTAAATCAGCTAAATAACAACTTCTGGAAAAAACCATACAAGCTATAGCATTCATTACAGCTGTACCGTTCATGATGGCTATTGCTTCCTTTGGTCTGAATTGGTATAGAGGTTGTCCCAATTCTTGTAAAACCTCTGCTGAAGAACGGATTTTTCCTTGATACAGTACATCTCGTTCTCCGATAAGTGCTCCAGCAAGATACGATAAGGGAGTTAAATCTCCTGATGCACCTACAGAACCTTCTTCTGGTATAAGGGGAAGAATATCATTTTGGATAAAGAATGTGATGTAGGACAATAGTTTGTAACTCACTCCAGAAAATCCTTGAGCAAGAGTGTTAAGACGAACTGCCATGATGGCTCTCGTAATTTCTGGGGTAAAATAATTTCCTAAACCACAACCATGAAATCTTGTGAGATGAATCGGCAACTGATAATATAACTCTGGGGGAACTGTTTCTGTGCAGGAATCCCCATATCCTGTTGTTACACCGTAAATACCATCATGCTTTTCCAGCATTTCATCTAAAAATAGAGCACCACTGTCAATTTTTTTCTTGTAGCTTTCATCAGTACAAAGCTCAACGTTTATTTTCTTGTGGGCAATATCTAAAACTGCTTCAATAGTGAGAGGAGTTACACCAAATACAATCTTACTCTCGTTCATTTATTCACTCCATTTCTTTACAATAAATCGATTTCAAGTTTCCAGAGAAACTCCAGATCTACTTATGCAAGCCCCCCATTTACGGAAATGACTTGTCGTGTAATATATGATGCCTCTTCAGAAAGGAGGAAAACTGCAACTGCAGCTACTTCTTCTGGTTTACCAACACGTCCCATGGGAATGGTTGGTAAAATGTACTCCATAGGAGCATCTTTTATCATGTCTGTTTCTATGAGACCAGGTGCGATACAGTTTACTGTTATAGAACGACTAGCTAATTCTGTTGCCAATGCCTTTGTTGCTCCAATAATACCTGCTTTTGCTGCACTGTAATTT
>JAGCMR010000337.1 GCA_017646305.1 Spirochaetaceae bacterium | reverse complement strand
CTGGGCCAGGACTGGGCAAGCTCCACGCTCTTCACCATGGCTTCCGAGATGTTTGCCTTTTCTGCCAGCTCGAACTGGGTGAGTTTCCGCTCTTTCCTCAGGTGCTTCAGATTTTCTGCTAGTCGTTTTTGTATTTCAAGCTTCATAATTTCATTATCAAAGCAAACGATTGATAGTTACAGGTTCTAATAATATCTTTATTTATAAAATATATATTTACAGTATCTATTGCAGGTAGTATAATTATACTTATAAGGTTAAATATACAGTATAAGTAGCCTGTGTATTTGTTTAGGAGGAAAAGCTATGAAAAAAAACGGGTTGTTTTTGTTAGTAGCAGCAGCGCTGCTTTTCGTTACGGGGTGTGCTTCCACACCAGCCGGATTGACCGAGAGCCAGGCTGTAGGTGCCAATCATTCCCCCGCTGCATTGTACAGTGTGGGTGTTTATGGCAATGCCAAGGATTTTACCTCTGCAAAGGCTCGTGATGTGGCGTCTAATGTGTTGAAGGTGGCGGGTGGATTCGACTTTGTGGATCAGAACGAGGTGAATCGTGTGTACAACGAGGTGAAGGAAAAGGCCGCCAAGAAGGCGAAGCGGAAGGAAGTCTTTGCGGTGCTTTCTGGAGAAGAGAGTCTGCTTCACGCACTGGCCGACAATAATGACTCCGACGAATTCTATCGTTCCGATGTGTTCAGTGCTCTGGCAAAAGACAAGAATGTAAAGTCCAAGTATTTTGTTATTGTCAATGTTACTGCTGGTGTCCGCAAGACAAAGGACGCGGTAAAGCCCGCAGCAAAGACCCTCGTTCAGATTTTGGACAAAAAGGGCGAGGTGAAGAAGTCCATCACCGCTGTGGCCAGTGTGCCGTCCTTGTTGCTTGCGGATTTGGAGGACAAGAGTGAGGTAACGGAAAAATTCCCTGAACTCATCGAACGCTCCATCTATCTTGCTGCGGAGAACCTGAACAAGAAGGACAAGCTTTTTGAGATTCATCCTCTGAAGGATGAGACGCTGGAAATCATCACCAGCTCCGAGTGGCCAGTTTCCCTGGCAACTTGGGAATAAGGTTGAAAAAAAAGGTGGCTTGGGAGGCAGTTCCCGGCCGCCTTTTTACGACTTGACCTCCAAGTCAGAGAACAGGTTCCGTAGGTAGAGATTGTAGTTTTTTGTGACAATATCCTTCAGTTCGTGGGAAAATGTCTTGTCGATGTAGTTGTTTGTGTCGGAAGGAATAAAAAACTTGAAGATATCCACATCTAGGGCTTCCGCCAGCTGGGTGAGGGTCTTGTCACTGGGCCAGGACTGGGCAAGCTCCACGCTCTTCACCATGGCTTCTGAGATGTTTGCCTTTTCTGCCAGTTCAAATTGGGTGAGTTTCTGTTCCTTTCGTAAGCGTTTTAAGTTCTCGGCTAAGCGTTTTTGTATCTCCAGCTTCATGTTTTCATTATCAAGACAAACGATTGATAGTTACAGAATCTTATATTATCTATTTTATAAAAAAGTATATTGACAGTGTCTATAATTGGTAATATCATTATATGTATAGGCCTATAAGATACTGTTATTATCTATTTTTGCTTTTTGAGGAGGAAAGACTATGAAAAAGCTTGTTCGTGTTTCTTTGTCGGTATTGGTAGCAGTGGCACTGATTTCTTTTGTAGGTTGCAAAAACGATTCCGAGCCGGAACCAGCTCCTGCAAATTTTGAGGGAGAGTGGAAGTCTACTGATGGAACTAGAACCGTAAGCGTAAAAGATGGTAAATTCTCTACAGAGATGGATGCTTTGAAACTGGAAGGCACTTATACCGTTGATGGCAATACTGCCACTGCATCCATGAAGATTCCTGGGGGAAGCGATGATTCTGTATCATTTACCATGAAGATGGTGGATGGCAATGATGTAATGGCTTTGACTGTTCCTGCGGAACTGACTGGGGATAAACCGTTTGACATGACATTTGTCAAGAAGTCCTCCACCAAGTCTGACTTGACTGGTACTTGGACTGGCAAGGTTGAGCTTGATGGGAAGGGAACTCTTGGAGATGCAACTATCGTTTTTGCTGATAACAAGGCGACTTTAACCCTAGCTGGGCAAACTGTTGCCTCAACTGCTGTTACCCAAGATGGTAATTTCTTCACAGTTACGTGGGCAGAAGAAAATAATGCTTTGAAGATAGGTAAATCAACAGGACTTGTCTCTGCCTCCGGCAAGGCTTGGCTGGATGGTGGCTTTGTCTTTACCAAGAATTAAGTAATATTTTCTTGTGGTAATCAGGGAATGAAGACATCCGCTTCACTTCCCAAAAAGGCGGGTTTGTTGCCCGCCTTTTTTTGGGTGAAAGCTCACCCCACGAATCCGAGCCGCATCGCAATCACCAGAATCAGCCCCAGAACCAAACCTTCCAGAACTGCGTTCCCTACAAACAACAAAATGGATTTCAGCTTGCTTGACATATCGCCCCCTAGAGGTTATATTGTGAGTAACAACGGTTGGCAAGATGGCCGTCTTACCAACCGTGCTCCCGTTTAGCCAATCATCTTGGCGATGATGGTTACTAGGATTTGGACGATTCCTGCTATGAGCAGTTCAAGTGCTTTTAGCAGGATTTTTTTTGTCCTTTCCCTCACAAGATAACCTCCTTGCATAAGATTTGTAGGT
>JAGCMR010000035.1 GCA_017646305.1 Spirochaetaceae bacterium | reverse complement strand
TTCTACGCTCTTAAGACTAGGCTGTCCAAAAACTGGAACACAGAACAAGACCATAAGAACGAGACTTACAAAGACAAAAACGCCCTGCTTCATCCATAACTCCTTTAATGAACTGAAAAGATATAGTTACAACTATTATCGACATCATTATATTTCTTCAGCATATCTTTGTCAAACTCTTTTTCCCTTTTTTATTTTCTACTCTTGATTATTTTCATATAAAGGCATATATTTCGATATATATTTATTCAGAGGAGTCAAGCATGACAAACTACAAGGAACTTGGTCTTGTAAATACAAAAGATATGTTTGCAAAGGCCATCAAGGGCGGATATGCAATTCCTGCCTACAACTTCAATGACATGGAACAGCTCCAGGCTATTATTCAGGCCTGTGTTGAGACAAAATCTCCTGTTATCCTTCAGGTTTCCTCCGGTGCTCGCAAGTATGCCAATAAGAATCTGCTCAGAAATA
Organism: Spirochaetaceae bacterium; assembly: GCA_017646305.1. The sequence goes on along the minus strand of JAGCMR010000035.1, from coordinate 1,825 downwards.
TGGCACGCGGTGCTGTAGAGTATGCAAATGAACTCGGATATGATATTCCTATCGTGTTGCATCTTGACCACGGTGATTCTTTCGAGTTGTGCAAGGACTGTATTGATAGCGGATTCTCTTCTGTTATGATTGATGGTTCTCACCTTCCCTACGATGAAAATGTTGCTCTTACTAAGCAGGTTTGTGAATATGCCCATAGCCGCGAGCACTACGTAACTGTAGAAGGAGAATTGGGAGTTCTTGCTGGCGTAGAAGATGATGTTTGTGCAGAAGAAAGCCACTACACAAAGCCTGAAGAAGTACAGGACTTTGTAAGCAAGACTGGAGTAGACTCTTTGGCAATCTCTATTGGAACAAGTCATGGTCGTCAGAAGTTTAAGCCAGAGCAGTGTACTCGTAATGAAGATGGAGTTCTGATTCCACCTCCATTGGCCTTCGATATTTTGGAAGAAATCGAAAAGAAGCTCCCTGGCTTCCCCATCGTTCTACATGGCTCTTCCTCTGTACCTATTGAGTACGTAAAGGAGATTGAAAAGTACGGCGGAAAGCTTACTGACTCTGTAGGTATTCCTGAGGAGCAGTTGCGCAAGGCTGCAAAATCTGCTGTATGCAAGATCAACATCGACTCAGATGGACGTTTGGCTATGACAGCTGCTATCCGCAAGGTATTTGCAGAGCATCCAGAAGAGTTTGACCCACGTAAGTATCTGGGACCTGCTCGTGATGAGCTAAAGAAGCTCTACATGCACAAGAATAAGGAAGTTCTTGGTTCTGCAGGACAGGCTTAATAAGTCTCATAAAAAAGGCTGCCTTTTTAGGTAGCCTTTTTTTATTAAAAATTAAATTATTTAGAAAACATTTCGCTTGCTTTTTTAATATTAGTTATATTAACGTGATTTAATGCTAGCAAAACTACGGCAAACAGAATTTCCAGCATCCCTATCAAAAGCCACAAAATCGCAGAACTGCCAGCATACCAAAAAACCTCTGCTATAGCTGGAGCTACAGTGCACCCTAGGCCTAAAAAAATAGGAAGGACAAATATAGTTCCCCCTTTCTGTCCCTTTAAATTCTTGTAAAACAATCGTATAGCAAAGGAAAAGCCAAGTACAAAACAAGCCAATAAAATAGGCTTAAAAAACAAAGTAAAGGCTGTAAAGGCTCCTGACCTAAACAAAATTCTAAAGGGTATATATAAAGTATAAAATCCTGCTAGTACAAGGAACAACATATTCACTTTAAACTGAAAGGAATCCTTAGAAAGAAAGAAAAATAAAATTGTAATAATAACTGCTGGTAAAAAAGTTTCTTGCAGAAAAAGCCAGCTAAAATTTTTGAAAAAATTTACGGATATAACTCTATATTCAGATCCAAACAAGATAGCAAATACAACGTAGGCTGCACCACATCCCAGTCCCAATAAGACAGAGTAAATCTTGTTTCTATTTGCGTGATTAATAAAATATAAAACAAGAATACAGGGTAAGAAAAAAAATGCAAATAACCACATAATGAATAGAACATAGCATAAAAGAAGGAAATCAATCAACACAGTAGTAATTCAAAACAAATCTGAAGAAAATAGATAAATGAAGACTAAATAAAATACTAGACACAGCCCCTAATTATCTGCTATTATAGCGAATATGCTTTACATAAGTGTCATTTTATCCAGTATGGAAGGAAACGGCTAAGGAGGATCGTTGGCGGATAATAAGGGTTTACGGATTAATGAACAAATCCGTGTTCGAGAGGTCAGACTAATAGACGATAAGGGTGATCAAAAAGGTATTGTCCCTACCATTGAGGCCCTCAAGATGGCTAA
>JAGCMR010000336.1 GCA_017646305.1 Spirochaetaceae bacterium | reverse complement strand
GGGAATCTGGGTATACAAATCTTTAAGCACCTTTACGGCCAAGTCCACAGGATTTCCTGCATTTACATCGTAGAAACGCCACAAGATACGACCAGCGGCATCAATAAGTACGGCCTTTGTGGTGGTGGAACCTGCATCAAGTCCCAAGAACACAGGACCAGTGGCTGTTTCCAAGTTGGCGGAGGCAGCCATTTCCTCTGCATGGCGACGATGGAATTCTTCCAGCTCGTGTTCGTTCCGGAACAGAGGCTCCAAACGCTGCACCTCACTCATTTCTGCGTCCACAAGATTTTTCAGGCTTTCGCGGAATTCACCCAGCAAGGGGAAGGGCTGCTGCTTGTCTGCAGACTGAACACAGCTTAAGCTTCGCTCAGCAGAGAAGGCAGCACCAGCGGCAACGAAAAGCTGGGAATCGGGAGGAGTAACGATTTCCTCATCCTTGAGTTCCAAGGTAGTAATAAAGCGATACCGCAACTGATCTAAAAAGTGGAGAGGGCCTCCCAAAAAGGCTACATTTCCACGAATGGGCTTTCCACAGGCCAAGCCAGAAATGGTTTGGCTTACAACAGCCTGAAAGATACTGGCGGCAATGTCCTCACGGCGGGCACCTTCGTTAATAAGGGGCTGCACGTCAGTTTTGGCAAATACACCACAGCGGGCAGCAATGGGATAGATAGTGGTAGCACCCTTGGCCATTTCGTTTAATCCAGGGGCGTCAGTTTCCAGCAAGGCAGCCATCTGGTCAATAAAGGCACCAGTTCCACCGGCACAGGAGCCGTTCATGCGCTGCTCTACACCGCCAGAAAAATAGGTAATTTTAGCATCTTCACCACCAAGCTCAATTACAACGTCGGTGTGGGGAATGAGTTTTTGAACAGCAGTGGTGGAAGCCACAACCTCTTGAATAAAGGGGATGTTAAGCCACTGGGACACGGCAAAGCCACCAGAACCTGTAACCTTAACACTTAAAGGCTGGCGTTCTCCTGCAGGAAACTCTTTTTCCAGCTTGTCTAGAGCCCGCTTAACCACATCCATAATGGTTCCACGAATATCTGCCAAGTGACGCTTATACTCGCTATAGCAAATATTATCATTTTCGTCCAAAGCCACGAACTTTACCGTGGTGGACCCTACATCAATACCAACCCGTAAGGGTGTAACTGTTGGCTTAAAGGCAGTGGGCTTGAAGGTTGCTGCATTCAAGTTAAAGGCCTTTGAAGAAGTGCTATCGCCAGTAGCGTGTAAATCCATAAAAAATCCTTTTTTATGTTACGTGTAAGGAATTCAGCAAATCATCTAGCTCTATTTCATGCTTGCAATAACTGTAAGTTAAACTAAAGAATTCACCAAAGTCCCGGAGATTTTTACAAAAAAAACAAAATCCCCTAATTATATAATCCTTTCTAAAGTTTAATGGAAATAAAAAAAAGTTGCCATATGATAATAATACAAATCTGTACTATTTACAATTTTTTCACAGAACAGCTTTTCGTAGATGGGGCTGGATAAAAAAACGCCCCCGCCACAGATGGAACTGGAACGAGGGAGGTTTACCATCATTTACTTTACACGAAAGATTTTAGTTTTCTTGTTCTTTGTAATCTACAACCGTCCAGCCTGAAGGAATGCCATGACTTCCAGTTGGTATTTGACCTTTACCATCACCTTGCTCTAAGCCTGCAGCCTTAGTAAATGTACCAGTTGCAGCTACATCTTTCAACCAATTTCTCCAACAACTTTTTGCACTAATATCAGTAGCCAACATAGTGACACTGTTCAAGCTAGTGCAACCATAGAACATATACTCATAACAATAATCCGCCAAAGTGATGGCGGGCAAGGCTGGGGCGGAGGTCAAGCTGGTGCAACAAGAGAACATACTCGCATAACAATACTCCGCCAAAGTTTCGGCTGGCAAGGTTGGGGCAGTAGTCAAGCTGGTACAATCAGAGAACATGTCAGAATAACAATAATCCGCCAAAGTGGTGGCGGGCAAGGCTGGAGCTGTGGTCAAGCTGGTGCATCCATAGAACATATCCGCATAACAATAATCCGCCAAAGTCTCGGCTGGCAAGGTTGGGGCAGTAGTCAAGCTGGTACATCCATAGAACAAACGAATGAAACGGGCTTCTGAGGTTGAGGCGGTAGTATGGACTTCCCAATCTACTAAAGTACGGATGTCGCCTGTACAAGACACCATGACATCAGAGTTGCCAAAACTTACCGTGGCATAATTATTGTAATCCGTACCTGTGCCTCCAGCACTCTTGCCACGTAAACGCAAATCTCCATTTTCGCCACCAAAGGTAATGGGAGTTCTTACTACTAGTTGCTTCCAATCTCCTCCATTTACTGAATATTCCAGACTTTCGTGCAAAGTATAGGTGCCAATTGTGGAAATAGTCATGGTCTGCTCAGCTTCAGCACTAAAAGTAAGGTATGGAATTTCCTGTACTGTTTCTGTCACTGGTGTGGATTCTGACACGGAATCGTTCTTGCATCCCGCTAAAACCACCATACTAGCCAGCAACACCAAACCTGCCAGCACCAATTTTTTCATGGATTTCATTTTTCAAATCCTCCTTAAATAAAAACTTTATATTTATCCAGTCACGCTGTTACACAAACTGGGAAATAACCACGGAAAAATGATTTAAACAAAAAAAGACCAGCGGGAACTTTCTGGTAAGAAAAATTCCTGGCTGGTCGTGTTCCAGATAAATGTATTGTAGAAAGAGTTTCTTCTATGTGGTGTGTTGTGTTCAAGGATTGAACTGGGGAAAAGGTG
>JAGCMR010000034.1 GCA_017646305.1 Spirochaetaceae bacterium | reverse complement strand
CTCAAACTCCTGTGTGAGTCTTAAAAAAGGGCTTTATGAATCAGCCTTTTCTAAAAGCTCTGTTTCCCAAGCCAGCAATGCTTCTTCCATCTGCTTGTTGCTACCACGAACATCACAGAGAATGCGGAATACTGGCTCGGTGCCACTTCCACGCATCCAGATAAAGGCTGCTCCCTTTCCTTTTGCATCCTTGAACAAGATTTTCAGTCCTCCCTTACCAGAAAGACTATAATCTGAAAGATTTCTTGTTTCTTTTGTGCCATTGTTACAGATGGCTTCATAGGAGGCAATTCCATAGTTCTGTGCTAGCTCATCTTTTCTTTCTAGCCAGCTTGCTTCAAACTCTTTTTGGAAACGAGCCTTCAGCTCACCGTGATCCGTTGTTTTGATTTTCAATAAGGCACGGTTTTCTGAAACACCAGTAGTAGTATAGACCGGCAATGTGGCAATAACGTCTGCAAGGGTAAAGTCTGCTTTGTAGGCTGCTTCCTGACCAGACTTACAACACCACCGATGGAACAAGCCCTGCTTGACTGTGCCATCTTCTGTGGTTGTATCTTGAATTGCCAAAAGTTTGACTAAGGCAAAGATAGTGTTGATGGGGTCACGAACAGCAGCTGGATGAGTGATATTTCCACCGTTGGAGCCTTCTCCTAAAATCGGAACAGTATACCCCTTTTGTCGTGCTTCACGAGCTAGGTTTACAACGTTTGCTTCTCCTACCTCAGCTCGGAAAACTGTGGCACCAAAGGCTTCTGCAATTTCTTCGATTCGCATGGAGGTGGGATCGTTTACAGAAACTCCAGCCTTAATTGGTTCCTTTGTTGATTCATTTCTATAGTCAAGATAGGCTAATTCAGCCAAAACAGAAAGGGCAAATACCTCTTGGGCCTTCAAAACCTGGCTTTTTCCACTTGCATCATTCCAGTACACAATGTTTCCTCTGTCACCGTCACAGTCGGGCATGTAGCCTAGGGTAACAGCAGGATTGGTAGGCTTTTGTTCCTCCATAAAATGGGCACAGTGTACAAGATTTTCTGGCTCGGGAATAATTGCGTGAACAATTTCTCGTGGTTTGTTGTTAATGGCATCAAAACCAATACCACACTCTGGAAGGAAGTCCTTGTCGATGGAAAGACTTCTGGCAGAACCGTTCATGTCGCAGGACACGGATAGGGGCTTGTTCTTTGTGGTTTGAGCAATTAAGTCAAAGAATGCCTTTTGCTGTTGTTGGTCTTCTGTTCCTGAAACTACAAGGCGGGTAAAGTCACGATAGCTGGCTACAGCACGGGCCTTACAGCTGGCACTATCTGCAAAGATTTTCTGGATAGCATCTTCTGAACAAGCTGCCACTAGCTGGGCTGCAAGTTGAATGGACTCACTCTTGCTACAAAGCTGGGTAAAGGCTGCAGTAAGCTTTGCTGTTTCCTCTCCAGGAAGGACGCCTCCATCATTTAGGCCGAACTTAATTCCGTTGTGTCCCACTGGATTGTGACTAGCAGAAACATAAACGAAACCATCAAGCTGACGACTATAGGCCATGATTTCTGGTGCAGCGGTGATAAAAAGATATTCCACCTGAATACCACGACCTGCCAAAACTCGAGCAATAATGTCTCCAATCTGTGTACCAGTGGGACGAGCATCAAGTCCCAAGGCAATCTTACAGCCGGTGCCACATCGTTGGATAATGTAGTCTGCAAAGACCTGAGCAATGAGGGCAGAAAGTACGCCGTTTGCAGCACCAATCTCTGTTGTAGTATCCTCCTCATCTCCAGAAAGAGCAAAAACCTTTCGCCATCCTGAAGCAGAAAGAATCATTTCACTGAATTCCTTCTGTAATTCTGCCATTGTGGGCAGCTGACTCTGTTCTGATAAAGGTATAACCTGGGGGTTTCCCAACTGAAATCCTGTCTGAGCATCATACATCACCATAGTGAACCTCCAAAAGATATTGTATTGTACATCAAGGTAGCTAATGAATCAAGAAAGGTGTAGAGACGGCTTATTACAAAAAAAATTAAAAAAAAAATTGTATTTTTTTTATTTTTCTTGTAACCCTCCTGTTGCTAGGTGGTTTGTTTTATAGATTGCAAGAGCAACAACAATCACCGCAGTTTCTTCAGAAATATGCAGCTGCACACACTGCATTTTCTGGTTTTCTGCATCCTCCTCTCCTTTTTTGTGAGGGCTTGATAAGTTTTATCAGGCCCTCTTTTTTTATATATTTTCCTTTATAACTAAGCCCTTTTTGCCGATAAAATAATGAAGAATTATGGATTCATGGAGGATGCCTTTATGGACAAAAAGGCAGCTGCAGATTTGCTGGCTATCCTGACTTCTCAGAACGAGTTGCTTGACTCGATGATTGAGTTGCAAAAGCTTGTTCGCCAGGCAGTTACGGAAAAGAACTGGGTAGATTTAGATACTAATCTTTTTAAGCTCAATGAGTTGACAGAGAATTTTACCCAACTGGAAGTGAAGCGGGAAGAACTTTGTTGTCAGATTTGCGGTGTCTCAGGTTCACAAAAGGTGCCTGATATGCATCAGGTATCCACAATGCTTCCAGAGGATTTGCGTCCCGTGGTAAAGGATGTACTTCATCAAGTGCGACGAAAATTGTCTGTTTCCAAGGTGGAAAATGACGCCTTGAACGATTACATACGGATTACAAAGGAATTTTTACAGGAAGTTTTTGATTCAGTAATCCCAAAGAATCGTAATACAGTGTATTCCAGCACTGGCTCTGTTATTAAGCCAGTTCCAGAAAACCTGTTGTTTAATGCCGTATTATAATTAAAGGAGTATAGGATGGCTTCTTCATTTGCAGGAATTGAATTAGGTAAGCGCAGTCTCATGGCTCAGACCACTTCCATTGAAACTGCTGGTCACAACATCGCAAACGCCGACACAGAAGGTTATTCACGTCAGCGTGTACAATTGCGTCAGTTTGATCCCTTGTATCGCCCAGACTTAACTCGTGCTGAGCGTCCTGGTCAGATTGGTCAGGGAGTAAGCGTGGAAAGCATTACTCGTGTACGTGACGAAATGCTGGAGTCCCGCATTGTTGCCCAGACAAATCAGGAATCTTACTGGTCTACACGAGAGAAATATTACGTCATGCTGGAGCAGATTTACAACGAGCCCCAGGACGTATCCATCCGCTCCAATATGGACAGCTACTGGCAGTCTTGGCAGGAATTGTCCTTGTATCCTGAGTCTCAGGCAGCTCGCCAGGCCATCGTTTCCCGTGGAGAGACCTTGGTGAACTCCATCCGTCAGCGTGAAAATAGCCTTGCAGGAATCGGAACCCTCTTAAATGGAGATATCGAAGCCACCGTACAGCAGGTAAATAACTATACAAAGCAGATTGCAGAATTAAACAAGGAAATTGTTCGAGTTCGTGCCATGGGAGACAGCCCCAACGATCTGCTGGACCGCCGTGATTTGATGGTGGAAAAGCTTTCTTCTTTAGTAAATGTTACTACCGACCAGCGTGATGCTGATGAGTTCATGGTTCACCTTGACGGTCAGGTGCTGGTGCAGGGTGGGGTAGCCCGTACCTTTGATACTATTTCTCCTACAGATAACAATACCTACAGCCAGGTAGTGTGGTCTGACACTGGTAACTTGGCTCAGATTTCTGGCGGTTCTCTGGGGGCCTTGATTGAGCTTCGAGATGTGGATG
>JAGCMR010000335.1 GCA_017646305.1 Spirochaetaceae bacterium | reverse complement strand
CAAGGACGGTTGTCTGCCGTTTCTCTGCCTTGCAGTTGCAAAGAATCATGACTAGGCAAAGCATGGCAAGGATTCCCCTGCACTTTGATGTTTTCATGTGTTCCTCCAAGTTTCCAACACAAGCATGTTGGATTCATTTACTCTTCTTATTTGTTTCATAAGTGTATATCTTATTGATGTCACTGGTTGCCACCCACATATTCCCCTCACTGTCGGTGGTCTCCCACCACGTTTCCCCATGCGTCCAGCCGGTAGGTGGCGGTGTACAGCCCACCCTCCATCACCTCCACGCTGCGGCCGTCCTGGCTGTACTTGTACTCCGTGAACCGCACGGTCTGGGGACTATAGTCACGGTAGCCGTAGTTGTAAAAGAACTGGTTTGTGACAGCAGGTTCCCGTTGCTGTCATAGGTATATTCTACACCTGTTCCAGTGTCGCCGCAAGAGTTTAGAAGACCATACAAGAAATATAAAACTTGAAAATATCTTACCTAAAATTGAATACCCTACTATTTTGTATGATATACTTTAAGTATTCTTCCTGTCTCTCTATCAATCTCTATATAAGGTTCCCCTCCAGCCATTGGAAAGATTGACTTTGGAGGACTTCCTGTGACATACCAAATACCGTCTTTAAGGTATGCTACATAAGGTTTGCTTTTTCGTATCTGTTTCCCATATATTGGTTCCCATACGGCTTCAGCAATGGAAATTGCACTCTGTTCATCTGGAACCATGTAACCAAAACCATCTCCGTTGAGTATTTCCCCTGTATTCTTATCTATTTCTAAAAAGAATCTTCCCCTTATATGCCAGATATTATCCTCAAGATTTATGATATATTTCTCTTTCCTCATTGCCTTTCCATGCATTGACTTCCATACTATTGTTGCAATGGTTCCTGCTGTTTTTTCATCTGGAACAAATCCCTCATCTGGTATGTAACCTTGGAAATTATCCATAGAAACTGCACTCGTAGTGATAATAAGGAACAATAATGTCATAGCTAACAACCTATTTATTTTTCTTAGACTCATTTTTCACCTCTTCTTTTAACCTAGAATTACCTGTGAAGAAATTAACTATATGATTCCATATAGTCTGGAGAATACCAATAGATTCGTTTTCACTGTATGGAGTACTCTCAGTTGGCATATCTATAGATACTAGAGTTGTGGTATTTGTCTTTGGATTGAACACCTTTAAAGTTCCTCCTGGAGTGGCAACATATATATCGATACCTTTTCTTATAGCTGTTTTTTTGTCAATTGATGAAAAATCCTCGTTGTTATATTCAGGATTATATGCCGCATGAGTATGTAAAAAAGCAATCGACGGATTAGAAGGAGAAACAGACATTATAATCCTATTTGAAGTACCTCTGCTTGGAATTGTATAAGTATATCCATCCGCAACTTCATAAACTGATGCTCCATATTCACGGTTATTCTTAATTGAGTCGTCATTATATGTAATTCCAAAATCTATTGCAGCCTCTTCAATTGTTGGAAAAATTTCTCCTGGCTCCAATCCCCTCAAGTCCACATAGTTCACAGGGTCATTGTTCACATACGCAAACCAATTGGCTCCATCCCGGATTGGATCCACCGTAGTAAACCGCACGGTCTGGGGACTATAGTCACGGTAGCCGTAGTTATATAAACCTGTGATGCTGTCGTAGGGTTTGCCAAGGTAGCCGTAGTCAGAACCAGTTGTATAGTTGCCAGTTATCGGAGAGCCAAATATATCATAGTCGTAGTAAGATTCTTGTACACCATGGTTGTCTGTAACGGAACGTGTGCTGCCAAGTATATCCGTGCCAAGGTATCCTCGTGTGCCACTAGAGCGATTTATTGCCACTGGAGAACCATTGGCATAGAGCATGGTACGCTCACCAGCGTATCTGCTAGAAACAGTTTGGTAGGCATTATCTTCTATGTATTGGTATTTCTCAGTGGTAGCAGTAAATCCATCGTCAAGGTAGCGGTATCGTTCGCCTGTTGCACGTCCGGCGGGTGAGTATTGTATCCCGGTATTGTACTTGTCCGTAAATCCACCACTAGCATACACTGGGGATTCCTTCACCACGTCAAAGCCCAATCCATCGTACAGGGTACGCAGGGTGGTAGTCCCGTTGTCTTGTACCAGCGTCCTTCTCCCAAGGACATCATAGCCGTACCGTGTGGAGGCTATCGTCTGTGCCTCATCATCAATGACACGTGAGCGAACCATCCTGTTCTGCGGACTATATTCATAAATGGAATGTTTCAAAGAACTGGTTTGTGACAATAAATTTCCGTTATTGTCATACGCATACTCACACAAGCTCCCTCGACTCTCCCTTTCTGGGTAGTTTTGTGGTGGTAAAATGCTTTTTCTTACTGCGAAACTATCATGGTACATTTTCTTTAATGACTCTCTTTGTTGCCACAATCTTATTTTCTGCATAAAGAACCACATCTTGTATTACAAGTTTTTGAATTGCTGAAATAAAGGTTTCCATTATGGAATAATCAGGCAAATTGTTTTTTGTGGGAAGTTTGATAAATAATTCATCTGCATCTTTTGCATAAAAATTCCTTCCGTAGTCAAACTTTCCTGTATGAGCTGCCTTGTGCATAGCACATGTAACAAAAATTGATGAATATTTTTGTAAATTTTCAGTATGTACAACAGCTACATGGTCATCTGCACCATATTCATAGTTTCTATATTTTGCAGAACCGAACATATCTATCGTTGTTGTATTTTTTGAGAAAATTTCTACATTGTTTCCAATTCTTGCAGAAATTCCTTGATTAAATTCACCTGCTGTTACAAAAATCAAATCACCAGGAATTCTGTCTGCACTTTTTAAGCGTTTTCCCCGTGTTGATTTTCCATACAATTTTTCTAAATTAAATTCTTCCCATGTAAGGCTTGAGAATGCTTCTAGTGCGATTTCTTCCTCTGGAGTCAATGTATAGTCTTTTAGTCCTGTAACTTCTAAGTAGGTGTTAAGTTCGCTTATACGCTCCTCTTCGAGTTCGCTTATACGCTCCTCTTCGAGTTCGCTTATAAAACTTTCCATAAAATTAAAATCTATTTCACCTGTTGAGGTTATGGGAAGCGAAATTGAAAGGAGTTTTATTTTGTTCCAAGTTCCCATGTACTCAAATGAAAACAGTTTTCGCATATAAGAAAATTGTGCGGTAAGAAAAAGACCGATATTTTCGTTTTTTATAACATCCCCAGAAAGAGAAAAAACATGGTTGTGCGTCGCCATTTTATATTCAAAATTGCGGTAAAACGCATTTCCCCAGAAATCTACAGTTATCGTGTTTGCAGGGAAAATTTTAGCCGTTTTATCAGTCCTCCCTTTTATCCCACAATTATCTAACCCAGAATTGACTAAGAATTCACCTTTGCCGTTACAATCCTTTTGCTGCAAATCAACATCACCAGTTTGTGCCACAAACAAATCCCCAAGTCGAAATTCGCCCCACTTAACCGCTAACAGTTTTTCGTTAAGTGGGGAATCTATTTTCCCAGGCTTTTTTCTCCACTATTCGCTTGATTCTTCAAAAGATTGGAAACTTCCCAGGCAAGATAGTCTGCAACTGTTTTCTTAAAATCTTCTAAAGTGGGTTTGGTGTCGATGGGAGCTGTTTGGTTCCAGTCAGCACCATTATTTGGGTCAATTACGCCTTCGTAATATTCTTTTTCTGAAAAATAATGTAATTTCTTTTTTCCAAATTTTACCAAATCCACAATTTCTTGGTATCGTTCCTTTGCGTGGTCAGTATCTTTTAGATTATTACTTGCTTTTTTTCGATTTGTTCGAGTGTAACCGTCATTTGAAAAATCAATGAATTTTACAACATTGTCTTTTTCGTGAGGTTCTGCCACTTTAAAAACATAAACGTATGTTTGCACACTAGATTTCCCTACAAACAAATCTATAGGCATTTTTATACTTGCAAGTAATGTGTGTTTTTTCAAAATTCTTTTATTATATTCCGCTGCTTTTCCATTTCCAGCTGAACTTTGAATAATTATTGCAGCGTAGCCTGTACTCATCATATTCAATGCTTTTTCTACAAAGTTCATACCGTTGCCTTTTTCTGAATAGGGCGGATTTAAAATAAATGCCGTTGCAGGAAATTTTTCATCAGTTTTTCCAAAGCCATAATAACCATCAAAATCATTTAATGAATCTTTATTGATGATATTTGAACTGCCATCTCCCATTAAAATCATATTCAAAATAGCAAGCATATAAATACTTGGCAAAACTTCCAATCCTAAAAGTTGTGTTGCTTTTATTTCAGCTTCTTTTTTTCTTAATTCTTCTGGAGAAGTTATAGTGTTTTTAGCATCAATGAGCATTTCATTCATTGCCGCTACTAGTAATCCTGCTGAACCTGTAGCAAAATCCCATACATAACTATTTTTATGTACGTGGGCAAGTCGAGCTAATAAGGTGGCTACATAACTGGGAGTCAAAACAACGTCATTTAGTTTGTCTTGAGTAAATCCAAGCCAACTATACATTTCATTAAAAAGTTTTCCGGTAAAATCTGTTGTAAGCCCAATTTTGTAATAACTGCCCAAATCGTCCACAATTTTTGAGAAAACTCGTTTTATTTGAGTTTCACCATCAATTACTTTATTTATATTGTAAGCTGTTAATGTGTTTTGCAGAGTACGGATTATCAAATCACGTTTATCATTTGGTAAATTTTTTCCATTGAGATATGCTTTTACTTTTCTTAAAATGATTTCACCGTCTGTGTTTCCTTCCTCCTCTTTAGACTTTAAATCATCTTTTTCAAGAGGCTCTACTTTTCCAGGGATTCCTAGAGTTGCAATAATTGAGGCTGCAACAAGATAAACTCTGTCATTTTCGCTTAAGCCTTTCTCGTTTTGATAAATATCGTTGTTTAATTTTACAAGACTTTTATCAATTTCTGCTTCTTTTATTTCTTTTCGTTTTTCAAGTTCCTCTGGTGAAAGCTGTAAATTATGAACAGTTTCCAAAAAATCTTCAAAATGTTCTTTTGATAAAAATGAAAAATCTGAATATTTACCTATTTCTTGTCCCATTCCCAAGTTGGATTTAGAAACAAAATAAACACCTATTTCATATTGCAATTTATTAGCATCATCTTTATAGCCAGTCATTCCAATAGCGATGATATCTTCATAATTTGTAAAATGCAAAATTGCGTTTGCATAATGAACAGCACCATTCACTGCATAAGAATTAATGTTCTTAAAATATGCTTCGTTTTTATCGGTTTTATTTTCTATAAGACCATTTGAATCTAGTTTTATTAATTTATCTTTGTATCCTTTGTATTCAATCAAAATAGGATATGGACGACCATATTTATCATTCAAAAGCAATTTCACATCAGGACGATTACCTCCATCTCCACCTTTTTTTGAATAATAATCAGCTAATGCTTTGTCTATTTGAGAGTTTAGGCTTTCTTGTTCTAGTTTATAGTCAAGTTTATAATTCTTTAACCACCCATTAGCCAAATCAGCAATATTTGGCTCTACAGATTGCACTTTGCCACTCATTTTCCCATCCTAAACGTATAATTGTTAAAAAGTATATTACAGAGCATATCAAATATTCTACATTCCCTCTACAATCCTTTCAACAAAAAAATCTTTTCCTTACATACTTATAATGACCTGTGCAGGTCATCGGCCCTTTCCTGTACAGGTCATCGACCCTTTCCTGTGCAGGTCATCGCCCCTTTCCTGTACAGGTCATCACCCCTTTCCTGTGCAGGTCATCACCATAAGATACAATTCTCTGTAGATAGGTAAAAACATCTTAAAATATAATTTCTACATACTGTACAAATTCTGTTGACACAAAACAAATTATATATTACCTTAGAGTTAAGATAGACTTAAGATATAGACTGAAGGAGGAATAGGATATGCCGAGAGGAAAAGGGTTAAACCACCCCACTACGGAGTACGGAAAGAGCTTGCGAACCATTCGGATACAGCACGATCATGTGCTAGGAGACATGGCAAAAGCCACAGGTTTTTCTGTAGCCATGATTTCTGCCGTGGAGAACGGTACTCGCAGTGTACCACCTGGTCTCACAGACAAAGTAGTACAAGCCTACGAACTAGACAAATCTTGGGAAAAGCAGTTACAAAACCAAGAAGCTTGGCAGAATGGGTACATTAAGGTAAAGCTGGAGAAAAAGCCTGAATCTCCCGCCGCCACAGAAACAGTACAGATGTTGGCACGAAAGCTAGTCTATCTGGACGACAGTACCCTGGGAAGCATCCAGAAGCTCATTCAGGATGCGCTCGATAACACACAGGCTAAAGGAGAAGAATATGGAAAGTGATGTTGAACCACGGTCCCCAGCAATTCGCAGAAAAAGCTTTAAGCCCATGGCAAAGCTCTTTCGTAACAGGCATGACTACCAACCCTTGCAGCAGTTTGACCCCTTGCGGGTACTGGAAAATAATCTGCCAAAGCAAGATTCAAGTTTCAAGTGGCAGGTTATAGATAACAAAGACTGGGACAAAGGGGAAGAAACCCATGCCTACTATGACATACTGAACAACACGATTTTCATTCGTTCCGACGTATACGAAGGAGCATACAACGGCAACGGACGGGACAGGTTCACCATCACCCATGAAATTAGCCACTATCTACTCATTAGGGATTTCGGCTGCCCCTTGTATCTCCCCCGATGTTTTGGGGAGGTGCAGCCCTTGCAAAATCCTGAATACCAAGCCAATGCCCTTGCGGGCTATCTCCTTTACACAGAAGAGATGCTCCAGTCCGCAAAAAGTCCAAGACATCTTATGGAGCTGGCGGGAACCAGCAGGTCTTCCGCTGAGTATGCCATAGATTTATACAAAAGGGAGCAGCGAAAATTGCTCATAACCACCAGCAAGAAAGGAGGGAAAAAATCATGCCGCCCTAAAAACAGGTCTCATCCTCACAAAAAGAAAAAAGCCTAATTCATACGGCAATATGAATCAGGCTCTCGAACAGACACATGGTGTGGCTGAAAAAATGTTGCATAATCATACCATGTCATGTGTCTCCTGTCAACGATTGCCCCCTGATTTTTCAGAGGGTGACTCACTTATCTCATTACTACAGGAGAAATTAAATATGAATAATTTTTCTAAATCAGACAGCCTAGTGAGCGTTACGCTCCACAGTAACAGGCTCAATGAAAATGAAGGCTATTATGGGAAAATCACCCGTAATACAGTAACCCTAGAAAATATCATCGCAGAGATTCAGGCACGCAACAGTGGTGTAGACCCCTACATGGTTCAGCACGTTGCCCATCTCCTAGAAGATACTATCCTGTCACTCCTTGCCCAAGGAAAGGCCGTAAACCTGCTGAACTTGGGAACCTTGTATGTGGCAGTAAGTGGCGGCATTAACGGAGCAAACCCCTCTGCCGCTGCGGTAAACGGATTCGTGGCCAAGTTTACCCCTTCTACCAGCACCACCCAAGCAGTGGCATCTATCGTAGTGGACAAGGTAGTAGTATCCCAGTCTGCTCCCCTCATTAACACAGTGGAGTGTCTGTGGAACGCCATGGATCCAAACACCATCCGTCCTGGCAAGATGGTTCGCCTCACTGGCAGCCGTCTGAGACTGGGAGAGACAAACAGTGGCATTGCCTTTGTCCCATTGGATGCTGGGGGCAATCCCTCGGACAATCCAGACGATGCCATTGCGGTGGATGCCACCATGGTGATGGTGAATAACCCCAAGACGCTGGAATTCTATGCCCCAGACAGTCTTGACGGTGACACCCAATATGCCATCCGTGTGTCCACCAACTACATCAAGAAGGGTAGCCAGCGGAAGGAAGCCCTTACCTGCTGGAGTCATCCTCAATCTATAGTCAAAGATTAACCGTGGAGGCTGGAAGTGAGGCAGTCCATACATGCTGTTGGTTACTGCTGAACTTATACCCTCCGGGGTTCTTAGGGGCAGGAAGCGGTTTCGCAGGGGCTCAACCGAGACTCCCTAAAATCACTCAATATATCGTGATTTTCCCAGCCTAACGGCTGGTCGCTCCCTACCTAATCGTGCTGGGGGAATTAGCAGCGAACACGAAAGAGCGAAGCTTCTAGCGAAGGGAGGTTTTAGGAGGGACAAGGGGCAAGACATCACAGCCCCTTGCACCGCTTCTGAGTAGAGGGGGTGTTCCCTCCTAACTAAAGGAGGTCGTTCATGACACTGGCTCTAAAAATGGCTGATATAGAATACGATGCATATGAAAATGGGTTCGAT
>JAGCMR010000334.1 GCA_017646305.1 Spirochaetaceae bacterium | reverse complement strand
GCAACCTGTCCACCATGCCAAGGACTCCACTGGGCAACCCGTGGGTCATAGCCATAGGACATGAGACTTACAGTGCTTGTTTCACCATTCAACACAGGAATACGAGCAGCCACACCAGCCTCGGGAGTAGACTGGTATTGTCCACCCAAGGGGAATAATACTGTGGCAGCACCGATAGAACCATCGAAGCGCTCGGAAAGTCCCCGCTGGCTACAACAGGCCAAATCCGCCATGAGCTTTTTCCAAGAACGCTCCACTGCACGAACAAGCCAGCTACGAGCAGTTTTTACAAAGGAGCCTGTGTGCTCTAGCTCTTTCGTGGAGCTTGCATCATCGCCTTTTTCATTAACAAAGGACTCTGCTACAACAGGCAAGGGACGAGTCAGTGGAGAAGCTTCTGCACTGGGAGACTGAATGAGGGCAGCTGCAGTACGAGTAGCACCAGCTGTATCAAGGAAGTCTCTATCAATATCTACGATGGTTTGACCACGCCACTTCATAACCAAGCGATTAGTGTCAGTAACACGAGCAATAACTGCGGCATTCAGGTTTTCTGCAGCAGCGGCGGCCATCAGGGCCTCTACATCACCTTCCCGTACCACCAAGGCCATTCGCTCCTGGGATTCAGAAATTGCCAGCTCGGTTCCGTTCAAGCCCTCGTATTTCTTTGGTACTGCATCAAGATTAATGTCCAAGCCAGGAGCCAATTCACCTACAGCAACAGCTACACCACCGGCACCAAAGTCGTTACAACGGCGAATCATGCGGCTTACCTGAGGATTGCGGAACAAACGCTGAATTTTGCGCTCCTCCACAGCATTACCCTTTTGAACCTCTGCAGCTGCCTCCACTACAGACTCCACGGTATGAACCTTGGAAGAACCTGTGGCTCCACCGATACCGTCACGACCAGTTCCGCCACCAACCAGCACTACCACGTCGCCACATTCAGGCTCCTCACGCATTACCATGTCAGCAGGAGCGGCGGCAATAACGGCACCAAGCTCCATGCGCTTTGCCTCAAAGCCTGGGTGATAGATTTCTGCTACCTGACCTGTAGCAAGACCGATTTGGTTTCCGTAGGAGCTAAATCCAGCTGCAGCCTCACGAGTAAGCTTCATCTGAGGCAGCTTTCCTGCACGAGTTCTTTCTACGGGCACTGTGGGATCTGCGGCACCAGTAACACGGAGAGACTGGTATACCCAAGATCGACCAGAAAGAGGATCTCGGATGGCACCACCAATACAGGTTGCAGCACCACCAAAGGGCTCGATTTCTGTGGGGTGATTGTGAGTTTCGTTCTTAAACATCAAAAGCCAGCGTTCAGTCCGTGGCTCAGGATGGGTATATTCCACATCGATGTAAATTGAGCAGGCATTAATTTCGGCAGAAAGCTCAATGTCATCAAGCTTGCCATGCTTTTTAAGATATTTTGCTCCGATAACAGCCATATCCATGAGGGTAACAGGCTTGTCACTGCGAATGACACCGCAATTGGTGGCGTCACTGTACATTTCCAGCCGCATGTCCTTGTAATTTTCCCAGGATTTTTGGAACCGCTGAGCAAAGGGGCCTTCTTCGATGGTAACTGAATCAAGCACGGTGTTGAAGGTAGTGTGACGACAATGGTCTGACCAATAAGTGTCTAGTACACGGATTTCTGTCTCTGTGGGATTGCGGCCTTCTTTGCGGAAATAAGACTGCAAGAAGGTTAAGTCTGCCATATCCATAGCCAGTCCTGCTGACTTATGGAATTCCTCTAAAGAAACTGCACCCATGTATAAGAAATCTTTTATTTTTGGAATTGCCCCTGGCTCAGAAATATTCATAGCAAGACTTTCTGGTATATCTACAGAAGCCAAACTAGAATCTACAGGATTAATAAGATAGTTCTTGATTTTTTCTATGTCGTTAAGGCTAATTTCCCCTCGGAGAATTACCAGCTTTGCACAACGTACCTGAGCACTTTCTGTAGAAGCGTTTTCCAAACCAGCCTGCAACAAGGAAAGACATTGCTGGGCAGAGTCAGCACGCTGATCATATTGGCCGGGAAGATATTCCCACACAATAACCTGATCTCCTTCCTGCAAGTCTAAATGGCTAAAGCTAAAGAAATCACTTTGAGGCTCACTAAAAATATGTGTAGCTGCCAACTGAACCACATCCTGCTCTACGTGGTCAATATCGTATCTGTTCAAATAGCGGACACTGGTAACACCAGAAATCCCCAGGAACCCAGTTAACTCACTGCGGATTCTCTCCGCCTCATTTTGAAAGCCAGGCTTTCGCTCTACATAAATACGGAACATTTTACTATTGTAAGGCTTATGGGGAAAAAATTCAACAAGAAGGTTCTCGAGAATCATCCCGGGAGACTGAATCCCCTACCACATCCCAGAAAACAGGGAAACAGGAACATCATCTCGAGTGGTGAGGAACACAAATTTATCTAGGGAATCTGGGGAACCCTACCCCGCCTCGCACTTCGCTAACGCGAAGAGTTAGGGAGCGACGGCTACAAGCCGGAAAACCGCGATATATTGAACGGTTTTAGCGAGTCTCACTTTTGCCCCGCAAAAGTGCATGGGCAGGGGACCTCCCCAGTCACCTAGGTAGCTCTTCTTGATGTTCCCCGTACCCTAGTTATTTCTTGTAGGTTCCCCTGTTTCCCAGACTATTGCTGGGTGGGGCTTCAATTTCATGGGCTACAACTCGATAGCTGGTAGATAGGGCTGGTTCTAGAG
>JAGCMR010000333.1 GCA_017646305.1 Spirochaetaceae bacterium | reverse complement strand
CGATTCAGCTCTCTGGAAAGGATGTTGGCGGTAGTTCCACCGCAAATGATCTTGTTGCCATCAAAGAGGTTAAAGAGGGTGGCTAATTCCACATCCCGCTCCTTGTGCAGCGGAGGTCCAGTAATAATCAGCAGATCACGAGGATTTCGGAAGTAGATGACGCCACAGGTGATATCGTCCTTGGGTTTGTAGCCGTCGTGGAGGCTTGCCTCCTGCACTACCCGGCGAGCCAACTCACGGGCACTGATAAGAGGGTTTCCCTTGATTTCTTCCAGAATAAAATCCTGTACGTTATTGCTGCCCCAACCAAAAGGATGACAGGGACTTCCCATTCCAGATTGAGTTACACCGTCGGAGAAGAAAATCAATCGGTCTCCTGGGCGGGCCTCGTAGCGGGAGTAATGCAACAAGGCCTCTCGTTTTGGGGCAGTGGTCTTGTCCTTGCGCTGAATGGGAGTAATATCCTTGATGGGCTCGATTACCGTTTCCTGCCGCACCAGCACGTAGGGTGGATTGTCGTACTCCATAATACGAACAGTGGCATCGGGCTCAATGTCTACCAAGGTAAAGGTAGCATAGCTAATACCTCTGTCCTTACAAACAGGCAGAGTATTCATAATGATTTCCGCCGCCCGCCGAATGGAGATGTCGTTGGCAATGAACTTTGTAGCCATAGTGGCGGTCAATGTAGCCAACACTCCCGCCTTGATTCCAGAGCCCAAGCCGTCAGACAGGGTGGTAATAACACGCCCGTCGCTGGGATTTTTTTGAGACAGAAAAACATCACCTTCTGCCCGCTGATTATATTTGCAGAGCTGGTAATATCCAACTTCTACAAAGGTTTCTCTGCCCAAAGAAGGCTGTTCATTTTGAGACTGCTGATTGTCTAAGGGCATCACGGAGAAGCCTCCTCCCCATCACTGTAGGATTCGATGATGGAATTCAGCATTGATTCAGTTTCCGCAGCATTTTCTCCCAACAAGAAGGCGATTTTTTGCACTACGGAAAGGTTCTTTTCGATAACCTTTTGTGCCTGGGTAATGGTTCGTTCCCGCTGATTTTTGGGAACAGTAATATCCTCAAGAACACCAGCGGCAATTTCTTCCCGCTCAATCTCAAAGACGGTAACGTGGAAGATTTTCTTGCCTTCCCGCACGTCTCGCTCAATAACATCAGGACCACTACGACTCAGCACATCGGCAAAAAGCTTGGCGGCAAAGGTAAGGCGAGTTAAATCTGCACCCTCCAAGCCAGGCTTTAGCTGATACATATCCACCACGTCGCTTCCCATAAGACGGGCAAAGTTCAGGTTACATTCCACAATCTGCAGGTTCTTGTCTACAATAACAACGCCGCTGGGAATAGCCCGAATAAGACCGTTGGCCTTTTTCTGAGCCAGCTTTCTCATGTAGGAAACGCACATGGTTTTTTCTGCTCGATCTTCCAAAACGGCTCTTGCAAAGGAGCGACAGGTATCGTAACCACAGCTGGCACAGTTTACCTCGTCCTCTAAGGTATATTTACCTACAGAGCGAAGGGCTGTCTTAATATCCTCCTCGCTATATCTCTTGTTCTCACTGACAAAAACTGGTAGGGTGCCCTCCATTACAGGAGATTGTGCTACGGTAGATTCATCCAGTACCAGATCCACATTCTGGGCATATTCCTCAACCAAAACCCGCCTCAGAGCCCCGGGAGAATGAACGGAGGTTCCAGGCCCGTTGATACAGCCACCATGACAGGCCAAAAGCTCCATAAACACGGGAGCCGTGAGATTGTCTGGGTCAAAGCCTTCCAAGGCACGTTGTACTTCGCCAAGTCCAGAAATTGCCATGGAGCGAACATTGCCAAGACGGTCATATTTTTTGTAGGTGGCAATCATTCCACCGTCAATGGGATACAAAACACCCTTTGCAGCCCGACGAGGTACAAAATTCTGCTGATTTTCTTGCCCCACAAGAATTGCAGTATCTGGACGCAGGCCTTCTTCTTCAAGCCATTCTCTGAGCTCCTGAAAGGTAAGGGCTACATCGATTTCGTCCCAAGCGTCGGCCTCACGTTTTTTTGCAATACAGGGTCCCACAAAAACTAGGCCAATATCATCACCATATACCTTGTGTAAATAGCGGGCATGAGCCAACAGGGGAGAAGCACGATCTGTAATACAGTGTGCAAGCTCAGGCTGATAGAGCTTAATGTATTCCACCACTGCAGGACAGGCAGAGGAAAGGAAGAGCTTTTGTCCCTGGGGATCTTCCACAGCCAGAGCCAAGTCCTTAGCTAGTTGGGCAGAAACAAAGTCTGCACCGAGAGCTGTCTCAGATACACCTGCAAAGCCAAGGCGTTTTAGAGCAGCAATCAGCTGTTGGGGAGTATAATCGGAGAATTCTGATACAAAGGAGGGAGCCAAGGAAACATAAACCTTTTTTTTGGTAGCCAAAAGATGGCGTGCCCACTGTCCATCTCCTCGTGTTTGTTTTGCATGGGGAGGACAATCAATAACGCATTGTCCACAATAGACACAAAGCTCAGGGATAATCTTGGCGTGATTGTTTTCTACACGGATGGCCTTTACTGGACAATGGCGGATACATTTGTAGCAGTCTTGACACTGAGTAGGTTCTGTATGAATAGGAGGCTGTAAGGTCATGTTCAAGCCTCCAACTGACGACTGATAATGTCTACTGCCATATCGGGAGATACATTTTCATACAAGGTGTCGTCAACACGGATATTAGGACCATTCTTACATTCACCTTCACAGAGACAACCACGAACGGCAACCTTATCCTGTAGACCATTTTCAGCAATATACCGCTGTATGGCCTCCGCTGTGTCTGCATTACCACGACTGAAGCAAGAGCTTCCCATACAAATTGTAACCGTAATCATACTAAAATCCTTTTGAATATTCTATAAATTATTATCGATTAAGTCAAGAAAAACTTCAATGGAGAGGTCAAGAAGTTTTTCTAAGAATCTGAAAAATAGTTTATGGTAGAGGAACTTGACAGATTTTCCCTTAGTCTATATTCTCCATGCTGCGCAGTTTATGATTCCTCAAAAACTCCTGCGCATAAGAAATTAAAATCCTTAAGGAGGAGCTATGAAAAAATTTCTTTCAAATCCCTGTATGTGGATGAGACGGGAATATGATGACTTTAAGCTTTTGATGCGAAGCATTCCTTCCCTGACCATCACCCTCTTTGTGCTTTCCGTTGTTTGCGCCAACCTCATGGCAAACAAGGAATTAATCAACTACAAGTATGTGGCTTTGGACTGTGGCACCGTTTTTAGCTGGATTATGTTCCTGTGCATGGATGTAATCTGCAAGCGATGGGGCGGCAAGGCTTCGCTGAAGGTTTCAGTGCTAGCTTTGGTCATCAATCTGGAAGTGTGCCTTTCCTTTGCCCTGCTGTCATTGGCCCCTGGTATGTGGGGTTCCTTTTACGACAGTGGCTTGGAAGAAGTGAATGTTGCCTTGAATGCCACCTTTGGTGGCTCCTGGTATGTGGTACTAGGTTCTTCTCTGGCCTTTCTCATTTCCTCTTTGGTGAACGCTGGCTTCAACAGCTGGATTGGAGCCACCACAAAACTGGCAGGCTTTAAGGCCTTTGCCCTGCGTTCCTACGTTTCCACTGCCCTAGCCCAGCTTGTGGACAACCTGATTTTCACCACCACCGTGTCAAAAATCTTTTTTGGCTGGACTTGGACCCAGGTTATTGTTTGTGCTCTCATTCAAGCAGCCTGGGAATTATTGTGCGAGGTGCTTTTTTCTGGGGTGGGTTACAAGGTGGTTTGCAACTGGGAGCAAGAACAGGTTGGGCAGGATTACTTAAATCAGAAAAAGTCCCAGTAGTAGTTACAGGTTAAAACTGGTATACTTGATATATGACTCTCAAAGATGATGAACTGGGAAGCAAGCCCATTGGCAAGCTTATGGTAAAGATGGCGATTCCCTCGGTAATCGCTCAGCTTATCAATATCCTCTACAACGTGGTGGATCGCATCTACATAGGACATATTCCCAATGCCTCTGCCCACGCCCTTACAGGTGTGGGTGTTACCTTTCCCATCATTATCTTTGTGGCTGCCTTTTCTGCCTTTGTGGGAGCAGG
>JAGCMR010000332.1 GCA_017646305.1 Spirochaetaceae bacterium | reverse complement strand
TGACATATTCGCATAAAAAAGTTACTCTTTCAAGAATAAGAAGTATAACTATAGTATCGGAGTTCTAATGGAAGCTGTTCAGATAATTATTATCGCAGTATCAGCAGTTGCAGTGGGTTTTCTCGCATATTTTCTTATTAAGTCCATGGTTGCTCCCAAACGAGTCGAGGGAATAAACAAACTGATTAAGCAGGGAAAAACCGCAGCTGCAGTAAAACTGGCCAAATCAATTATCGCTAAGAATCAACGGGACTACAAGGCTCACTATTACCTTGGTAAGGCATATTTAGCAGACAACAAGCCTGAGCTGGCATTGATGGAATTCAAGGTTGTTAATCAAAATGCCCTTTTCGATTCAGATATGCCAGAGGTTGATTTTCGCAAGCAAATTTCTCAGCTGTATCTTAAATTTAATCAGCCCAGTGAGGCTTTACGGGAATTCCTTCTGCTGACAAAGCTAGAGCCACGTAATGCAGAGCATTTTTACAATGCAGGAAAGCTATTTGAGCAGGGAAATAAAACCGACCAAGCAGTATCCTTTTATCAGCAGGCAATTGCTTTGAATAAAAAGCACGTAAAGGCCCATGCTTCCTTGGGAATGATGCTTTACAAGACAAAGCAGCTGGAATCTGCAAAACGCGAAATTTCATTAGCTATTTCATTAAATCCTAATGAATTCTCATCCTACTTCTATTTGGGAAAGATTTTAAAAGAGGCAAAGGATTATCCTGGAGCTGTAGACTCCTTTGAAAAAGCCATGCGTGATCCTGAATTCAAGCAGCGGGCTCTTTTGGAACGTGGTTCTTGTTTTATGGCTGTTGACAATCCAGATAAAGCCTTCATCGAATTTGACCGAGCAGTAAAAGCCTCAAAAAATGACTCCAGTCAAGAAACCCTTTACTCACGATACTTTTTGGCTGCCTGTTATGAAAAAATGCACAAGATTGAACTTGCCATTGAACAATGGGAAAAAATCTGTGCTAGAAATAAGAACTTCTTAGATACATCCACCAAACTTTCTGAATATCGTGATTTGCAAAATAACGACAACATGAAGGAATATCTTACAAGCTCCACAGAATTCTTTATGGAGTTATGTAAGAAGGTGGCCTTAAATAGTATGGGATTAGCTGCCCAAAATGTGGATGCAACAAAATACGGTTGTCGTATTGTGGCTACAGAGGCAAAAAATGACAACTGGATGAATATGAGACAGCAGCTGTATTGCATTCACTTCTTCCGGGATCCCGATCCTCTAGAGGATACAGTAATACGACAAATTGCTGATGAGGTGAAAAAACAAAACTACACCAAGGCCTTTGTTTGCACCAGTTCAGGTTTTAGTAGAGCTGCCTCTAATTTTGCAGAAAGCCGTCCTATTGAGCTTATTAACAAGCAAAAGCTGGAAATGCTTTTGGAAAAAGCAGGAATATAACCTAAAACTATGAAAATACTCTGCGTATCAGATCAAATCGACCCTTTAGTATATAGTAATTCAGTAAAGGAGCGTTTTTCTGACGTAGACTTAGTGTTCTGTGCAGGAGATCTTCCCATGGAATACATTGATTTCATCGTGTCCTCCTTGAACCTGCCCACTTTTTTTGTGTTTGGCAATCATAATATTAATGAATTTCATCTATTCCACAAATCCTTTGGTACTACCAATAGTAATTCCAATGATTTGATGGGATTGGATTCTGTTTCTGGCGGGGCAAATTACGCAGGATTTAAGGCTCTCAGAATTCCTACTTCTGTTCCAGGCCGCCCCCTACTGATGGTAGGAGCCTCTGGTTCCATCAAATACAACAAGGGTTTAGCTCAATATACCGACAGTACCATGAAATTCAAGCTTTTAAAGCTACTTCCTAAGTTAATTTATAACAAGCTACGGTACGGACGGTACTTGGACATCTTCCTTACCCACTCTCCCCCTCGCCATCTGCAAGACCGAGAGGATCCTTGCCACAGAGGATTCACCTGTTACCGTTGGTTCCTAGAAAGATTTAAACCCAAATATATGGTTCACGGCCATATTCACCTCTACGACCTACAGGAACCACGAACTACACAATATCATCAAACTGAAATCATCAATGTTTTCAGCCACTATATACTTGATATTCCCTGGAGCACCCACTAACATGTCTCATCGTACACAATCCCAGGAAGACTTTGCCAAGGCTAGGAACAAGGCCTTATTTAACGAGCTGCAGCATTTTCTCAATCCAGAGGAAACACAGCTTCTTTCTTTAGATGATGTAAAGAAAATGCTTAAACCCACAGGAGAGGTATACCAGGGAATGTGTACCGTCCCTGTGGAACTCATTGTAGGTAGTGAGGGACGTTATCACGACTTTGACAACCATTTTTTTCCCAAGAGTCTCCACCTCAAGCAGCGATGGGAAAATATCGATCGAGCCCATTTAGAAGACATTATTCTGCCACCTATCACCCTCTATGAGCTAGGGGGACTTTATTTTGTACGAGATGGAAATCATAGAGTTTCTGTAGCTAAATCACAAGGTATCACCGACTTAGACGCAGAAGTTGTAAGTCTGCAAAGTGAAATTAAGCTAAAGGCAGGGTCTACTCCCAAACAGATGATTCGTCAGGTTATTCAATATGAAAAACGAGTTTTTTATGGTGAAACCCATTTTGGAGATATAACTGAAGACTGGAACCTTGATTTTACCGCCACAGGACAGTACGATGTTATCTACCACCATTTGTTGATTCACAAGTATTATATCAATCAAAACAAGACAGAAGAAATCCCCATGACAGAAGCCATTACCTCTTGGTATGAGAATGTGTACCTGCCTGTCATCACTGTCATCAAACAGCAAAAAATCTTGAAAAAGTTTAAGGGCAGAACTCCTGCCGACATGTATGTTTGGTTGATAAAATATTGGGACGAGTTAAAGCAGAAATTTGGCAATGACTATAGTCTCGATGTGGCAGCCTACAGCTTTACCCTGGAGTATGGAACAGGCTTTTTCAAGGGATTTATTCAGAAAATTCGATCCTACTTGAAAAAAAAGTCTCCTTGACGACACAAGATTTCAATGGTAAACTATATTATTATGGTATTTCTCGGAGTTCATGATGAATGACAGTTTCGCATACCTTCCCTTGTTGGTAGCAACTGGGGCTGCTTTTATTACAATTATTATTCTTGCAGCAAATAGGGAGCGGTATCATCCAGTAGTAATAACCCTCCATATCCTCTGCGCAATCTTGGTGTCTATTGCATCAGTTTATACTGTAATAAATCCTTTGATTTTACCTATTGCAGTAGTATTGGCTTGTTCTTCCATCTTGATGATGGCTGCAGCTCTGATAAACCGTTTTACACAACCACGGGAACCAAAAGAAAAAAAGGTGATTCAGACACAGGAAGTTGAAGAAGAAACGAGTATAGAAGCACCTTCTCCAGTTACAGCTTCTGTCTCATTACTAGAGGCAGGTAAGAACTTTACCCTCACTGCATCTGAAGCACTATCAAAAAATGCCGACTTAGTTCCATTATTGGATAGCATAAATGAAAGCCTTATTCGAGAGACACAGGCTCATGGTGGAGCTATTCTTTTGGTAGATGGATTTGAGGATATTCTTGCAGTAAAATCCTTTTCTGGAGACTTTCCACCACCCTATCGTCTTCCCGAGGATCTCCCCCACAAGGTAATTCGTGTGGAAACAAACTTCCGTTTTTCTCAGTTTCCCCTTACAGAAACAATCTTTGGTGCTGTAGCCTGTAGTGGTCGTGGAGAATTGATTACTGATCCCCTTTCCGATATCCGTATTATCCAGAACGGACCAGAGGATTTCTTGAAGTGTGGAAGCTATATCTTTATTCCACTTAAAATTAAAGAAACAGTAATTGGTGTGGCTGCATTAGCTCGTCGTTATGGAGAAGAAACTTTTACCGAAAGAGAATACGATATTGCAGTTACCCTGAGTAACTATGCTAGTGCAGCTATTAAGATTGTATATTCCTATCAAGAGGTTATGGAGCATGAAGAGTTGAAAAAAGAAGGTGATATTGCCTGTAAACTTCAAGCTACCCTGCCACCAAAACTTCTGCCTACCATTCCAGGGCTTTCTTTAGGTTCATTCCAGCGAATTGCTGATGGTATTTGTGGTGACTATTACGATGTAATTCCTGCTCGCAAAGATAGAATTTCTTTTGTATTAGCTGATGTTGCTGGAAAAGGAATGACATCCTTAATGATTATGGTTATGTTGCGAGCAATGCTCAGACTAACGGTTAATACAACCCAAAGTGCAGCTACTATTCTTTCCTGGGCAAACAGAGGAATTGCTAGCGAAACTAGCATTGACCACTTTGCCAGTGTGGCCCTCATTAACTACGATGGAGAACACCAAAAGATTCAAATTGCTACAGCTGGTACTACACCAATCCTCTTGTATCATGCCGCTACAGACAAGATCGAAAAAATTTCTGATATGAGTGACCCTGTTGGTGTTGAAAAAAAGACAGAATACCAGGATAAGGATTTTTCTGTACAAACCGATGATATAATTATAACCTATACAGATGGTGTTATCGAGGCACCAAATAGTCGTGGTATGCAATATTCCAAGGAAAGATTGCTCGATGTAATCATCAAGAATAAGCATTTATCTGGAAAAGAAATCGCAGAGCACGTTAGATCTGATATTCTAAAATTTACTGGAATTGATACTCAACATGATGATCAAACATTATTGATTATCAAGGTTCAATAATTAAGGAGGAATCTATGGAACTAAAAATACGGAAAAATGGTGAGATTTACATCATCGATGTAAACGGCGAAATGGATTTATATAATTCTTACAAGTTAAAAGAACTTGTAATGAAAATGCTGGAAAAAAATGTCAAAAATTTCATCATAAATCTTGAACAGGTAGATTATATTGACTCATCTGGAATTGGAGCTTTGATTTTCATTTGTTCTACTATTAAAAAGATGAACCTGAAGCTTTCTATTTCTAATATTCATGGTTCTGTAAAGAAGGTTATTGAGCTAACCAAATTGATGGGTTATTTCCCCATCTCTAATAGTGTAGAAGAAGCCATTCTCGCATTAAGTGAATAAGGAAGGCACAAATGGAACAGATTAAGGAATTGCGCTCAGACGAGAATGATGCTCTTTTTGATAAAACAAATATGTTTTTCAAGGAATTTCCTTCAGATTTCCGTCAAATCAGATACTTTACCCTTTTGATTGTTCAATCTGCTCCCCTTGAAATCAAGGAGATTAACTTATTAGAGCAGCAGATAAGTGAGGTTATCAAGAACGCAGTTAAACACGGAAATGATTGCGATATTAACAAGAAGGTTCGTGTTTGGTATTCCTTCAGTCCTACCCATGCCCATCTCATTGTAGAGGATGAAGGAGAAGGATTCAAGGATCTGGAAAAGTGGAATGAATTTAACAGAAAGCGTCTCAGTTGTCTTCATAACCAGAATTTTGAGGAATTAGCAAACTTCGTTTCCTTTAGAACCAACCGTAGTGATGATCAAGACGGAGGAAACGCATTGTTCGCTGCATTGGAATACTGGAATGGTGGTTTTGTATACAACGGAAAGCGCAATTGTGTTGCTATGTTAAAGAAATTCCAACAGCGACGTCATGGAATTGTAGCTGACGGAGAATAGTTTTTCAAAAAATATTTTCCTATAAAACAAATAAGGCTTACACTCTGAAGTACATTTTCAGAAGGTAAGCCTTAATTCATTAAAAACAATAGAATGGGAGCCTTATCCAAACAAATGAGACAGTGCACCAATATTTTCTGGTGAAACTGCTGCTCTGTTTTCTATCTGGATTGCATTAAAGATTTCCTGTCGAAAGACCTTTACGTTTTTTGGAGCTTCGACACCAATCTTCACCTGATCTCCACGGATTTCTATAATGGTAACAGTGATTTCTTCACCAATCTTGATTTTCTGATTCATTTTTCGGGAGAGTATCAGCATAGATTCCCCCGTTTTTTCATTTCTTCTAGAATATCATGCTTGGTACCCCATTTGGAATCAGAAATCACTACCTGCAGACAATTATTGTTCTTTTTATTTACAATTATAGGCCCCTGCAAATTGATAGTAACAGGAGAACCTGCTGCAGGAACAGTAACAATAGAAAGTACAAAAACATCAGCTGGAGATGAAACATCAATCCATGAAAGCACCTTATCATCTACATCAAGCTCGTAGTCGTTGCAAATCAAGAAGGGATCCACAACAAGAAAGGCCAAGGCTTTTTTTTCCGTTGATTGTAGCCAAAAGAAAGGTTCATATTCAGACTCAAACAACACGTATTCCGTGAACTGCTCAAAACCGAACAAACCTTCTGGGAAAGTAAGCTTTTGACTATCATCTACAGTAATAATGCCTTTGGCCTTTGTTTCTACTTGCATTTAGCCTTCCTATCTAAGGTAGTTCAACAGTGTACTTGAATACAGCTTTGCAGCATTGCTCAAGGTTGCCTGCTGTACATACTCCATCATCTTCATATCAGTTACCGCCTTAGTGAAGTCCAAATCACCTTCACGGCTAATCATAGAAGTAACATTTAAAGCAGTTAAGGAGTTACGAGAAACATTCTGCATGGCTCGTTCGTACTCAGAACCAGACTGGGCAATGCGAGCAACCAAATTGCTTACAGAACCGTCAATTCCACCAAGTACACGACCACCAATGGCTTCCTGGTCTCCAGTCAACAGTGCATCACGTAGGGCGATAACGCTATCAAAAAGGGAACCACCAGAAACACGAACGCTGTCACCCAAGTTGTAGGGAGGCTGCTGGCTTGCATCTTTAATAAGACCAAGGTCATTAAGGGTGGTTCCAGACAAATCCTCCAACCACAACTGACGGGAATCAGTTGTCTGAAGATTCAAACCAAAGGTTACAGGGTCAATGGAGGCCTTTACTGCTGCACCAGAATCATTAATTTTGGCAACGATGGCATACACGTTATCTCCAGCGTTTAAGGCAATTTCATGGCCATCTACAGAAATAACACCATCAGCAGGTACACGGAAGGCAGAAGCATCACGGCTAGAATACAATTCCTGAGGCTGAGACCAGAATACCTTGTTTCCTGCAGAAGAAGTTTCGAGGTATGCATTTTCGTCCACCTCAATCTTGTTTCCTGCTACATTACCATTGTAGCGCACTGCAGCACTCTTTGGCTCAGAGGCTCCAGGAACAGTAGCCATCTCGACATCAAAGGCGGTGCGATTTGTTCTTGTTCCTGCAAACAAAGAGTTTCCGTCGGGGCCAGTAGCATTAGCGTTTTGAACCAATTCTTCCAGCAACTCATCTACCTCAGCAGCCATGTTCTGCATGTCCTCTGGGGTATAGGTTCCATTAGCTCCAGTAATAGCTAACTCACGGATACGATGCATGATTTCCAAGGACTGGTCCATGTAACCTTCAGTTAATGCCAAGCGGTCAGTAAGCACCTGGGCATTTTTCTCAAAGGTCTGAACACGGCCCAGATATGACTGGTAGCGAACCAAATGGCCTGCTGCCAAGGGATCTTCCCGCAGAGACTGAAGTCGCTGCTGGCTACTGAGCTGGTTGTTTACTCGTGCTTGGCGGGATTCCTGCAATCGCAAGCTGCTTTGCAGGTCATTATTCATCATTGCAGAACTAACTCTTCTCATCTTCTATGTCCTTTGGGTTATACCCCG